>NZ_VJVX01000061.1:0-48658 GCF_008033685.1 Microbispora sp. CSR-4 | reverse complement strand
TCATAGCGGCAGGGAAACACCCGGTTACATTCCGAACCCGGAAGTTAAGCCTGTCAGCGCCGATGGTACTGCACCGGGGACGGTGTGGGAGAGTAGGACGCCGCCGGACAATCTTTATATGGAGGGGCCACCCGTAGAGGGTGGCCCTTCTGTGTTTACGGGGTCGTGTCATCACCACGCCGTAACCGGCATCGACGGGGAACGAAAGCTCCGGTCGAGGCTCGGGCGGTGGTGATGGCGCGCTAGGCTGGCAGTGCCGGGCCACCCCACGGGGGGCCTTCGTCGCATCGGACGAGAAGCGAAGGCCGCGGTGGACGCGATTGCAGCGGACCTGCGGCGCAAACAACATGTCTTCCCTGGAACTCATCGGGCAGGGGCAGATCCCCAACAGTCAGGACAGCGGGAAGACGGAGCCCTGCGGCCGGCGAACCGGACGCGGTGAGCAAGCAACAGAGGACAGAAGTGAACAGAGAAGACGGGCGCGACGGCGCGGGCCGTGGCGGAGACAACCGCGACGAGAGCAGAAACCGGGGCGAACGCTCCGGGGGATACCGCGGTAATGGAGGAAGCGGCGGCTTCGGCGGTCGTTATGGAGAGCGGCGAGAAGGCTTCCGGAGCGACCGCGGCGAGCGCGGCGAGCGCCCGTTCCAGTCCGACAGGCGCGGCTACCGCGATCAGGGCGGAGCGTCCGGGGGACGCTTCGGTTCGCGTGATCGTGACGACAGGCCGGGCGGCTCCTACGGGGATCGTGACAGGCGCGGCGGCTATGGCGGCAGGGATGACCGCGGTCGCCGTCCCTTCGGCACCGGGGACCGTGCCGGTGGCCGCACCGACGATCGCGGCGGATACCGTGACCGCGACGGGGGACGAAGCTTCGACCGCGGTGGTGACCGGCCGCGCGGCTCCGACGGGCGCAGGGACGCCGGAGGCGGCGAAGGACGCGGGGATCGCGTCTACCAGGACCGTGACTCCTTCCGCACCGATCGGCCGCGCCGCCCCTACGGTGACCGCGACGGCTTCCGGGGCGGACAGGGCCCCCGGGATCGCGACGACCGCGGCGGACGCCCGTTCCGCTCCGACGACCGCGGCGGACGCCCGTTCCGCTCCGACGACCGCGGCAGCCGGCCGTACGGCGAGCGCCGCCCGGAGCGGCGGGAAGGCGGCGGCGGGGACGGAGACCGCCCGCAGCGTCAGGGCGGCGGTTTCGGCGGGCGCTACGGCTTCCGGGAACGCGACGCCCGCGATGGTCGCGAGGGCCGGGAGAACCGGGAGGGCCGGGACAGCCGCTCGTACACGCCCCGGAACGACCGTGACGACCGCGGTGGCTTCGGCAGCCGTCCGCCGCGGCGTACGGACCAGGAGCGCGGCTACGGCCGTGACGACAGAGGCGGCAGTGGGTTCGGGCAGCAGGATCGTCCCCGGCGTCCGTACGGCGATCGAGGCGGCGATCGGGGCTTTGGCGGCCAGGACCGGCCGCGGCGTCCGTTCGGTGACCGCGACAGCAGAGGCGGCGAGGACAGGCCCAGGCGCCCCTACGGCGACCGGCAGGACACCGGCGGCGACCGCTACCGCGATCGGGACTCGTTCCGGGACGGGCCGCGCCGTACGCCGGGGGACCGGCCTGGCGGGTCCTTCCGCGACCGCGACGACAGGCGTCCGGGCCGCGACCGTGAGGAAGGGCCTCGGACGTTCCGTGGGCGTGAGTCGGGCTCCGGCGACCGGCCGCGGCGGCAGTTCGGCGGCGATCGCGGTGCCCGCCCGTTCGGCAGGGACCGTGACGAGTCCAGGCCGTTCAGCGGCGACCGAGGTGCGGCGCGTCCCTTCAGCCGCGACGAGCGGGGCGGCAGCCGCACCCGGTACGGCAGGCCGGACGAGCAGAGCAGGCCGAGGGTTCGCGAGGAGATGCCTCCGCTCGACCCCGACATCACGCCGGACGAGCTGGACCGGGAGGCGCGTGCGGAGCTTCGCTCGCTGCCGAACGACCTGGCGGACCTCGTGGCCAGCCACCTCGTGGCGGCCGCCCGTGCGCTGAGTGCCGAGGATCCGGAGAAGGCGTATGAGCACGCCAAGGTGGCGCGCCGCTTCGCGGGCAGGATCGGCGTAGTGCGCGAGGCCACCGGGATCGCCGCCTATCACGCGGGGCAGTACGCCGAGGCGCTGGGCGACCTGCGGGCGGCCAGGCGGATCACCGGCTCCGACGAGTACCTGCCGATCATGGCGGACTGCGAGCGTGGGCTCGGGCGGCCCGAGCGGGCGCTCGACCTCGTCCGGTCGCGTGAGGCCGAGCGGCTGGACCGCGCGGGCCGGATCGAGCTGGCGATCGTGGAGTCCGGGGCCCGTCGTGACCTCGGGCAGCACGACGCTGCTGTGATCACGCTGCAGAAGGTGCCGGAGCTGCGCGATCCCCAGCCGAAGCCGTGGTCCGCACGCCTCGCCTTCGCGTACGCGGACGCCTTGGCCGACGCGGGACACGAAGAGGCGGCGACCGACTGGTTCGCCCGTGCCATGGGGTTCGACGAGGACGGCGAGACCGATGCGGCCGAACGCTATGCCGAGCTGACCGGCGGCCTGATCGAGGACCTGGAAGAGGATTACGACGAGTCCGGCGAAGAGCCCGGTGACCTCCCGGACGACATCCCGGACGACCTCGCCGACGACGAAGACGAGGTCGGCGACGAGGAAATCCAGGAAGCGGTCAAGGACGAGGACGAAGACGAGGAGGACCTCCCCGTCGGTTCCCGTGACGACGACCAGTCCGACGAGGACGAGCCGACCGGCGAACAGGCGGACGACGGCTCCTCGGGCGAGGTCGTCGCCGAGGTGGCCGCGGCCGACGAGGCACCGGCACCGGTGGCGTCGGTGGCTCCTGTTGCTCCCGCGGCGATGCCGGCACCGGTCGGCGAGGAGACGCGCGACGCTGACGAGGCGGCCGAGCGGCCTTCCGCCACGAGCGCGCCGTCCTACGGCCCCGCGTTCATAGAGCCGAACTTCGGCGACGTGCTCGACGACTCCGAGGACGCCGAGGACCCCGAGGATCGGACGAAGCGCCAGCCTTGATGTTCCGAACGGGCGCCGCCTTGGCGGCGCCCGTTCGTCTTTCCGGGGAAGCTCGCTCCGGGAGAGCCGGGCCGTGACTACGGGCTGACGGTCAGCGCGGGGTGCGATCCAGCCAGTGCATGATCCCCGCGACGTTCGACGGCGCGCCGCTCAACAGCTCGAACTGCTCGGCGGTGGCCTCGTCGGCGCGCAGCGCGGCGTACCGCTCCCGCGTGCGGTCGCGGACCATGGCGACGGCGTGATCGAGATCGAGCCCCTCGGCCCTGGCCCGTCTGGTGAGGTCCACCCAGATCCGGAGCTCCTCGGCCGAGCGTTCGAGGGTCGAGGGCACGTCCTCCACCGGTCCGTAATGACTGAACAGCAGCCGCTGCGGCTTCAGGGCCGTGAACAGCGCGATCGAGCCGAGGGCGACGTCGAGGTCGAAATCCGGCGGCGGTGTGGCGGGCCGCAGGTCCCCGGTCTCGGGCAGATACACACCGGCGGCGTCCCCCACGTACAGGTCACCGGTGAGCGAGTCGAGCAGGCCCACGTGGTGTTTGGCGTGGCCGGGGGAGTAGTGACTCGCCAGGGTGCGGCCGTTGCCCAGATCGATCGTCCCGGTGTCGCCCAGGGCCCTGATGCGGGCCGCGTCGGTCGGCGCCAGAGTGCCGAACAGTACGTCGAGCTTGTCGCCCCAGACCATCTTGGCGCTCGCCATGAGCCGGGAGGGATCGGCGAGATGGCGGGCGCCCTTCTCGTGTACGACGATCTCGGCGGACGGGTAGTAGTTCGCGATGTCGCCCACGCCGCCGGCGTGATCCAGATGGATGTGGGTGACAACGACGGTCGCGAGGTCGTCCGGTCCCACGCCGAGGGAGGACAGGGCGTCCCTGACCACGGGAGCCGAGGTCGAGGTGCCCGTCTCGACGAGGCAGGGGCGGTCGCCGAGGATCAGATAGCCCGCGGTGATGCCGGAGTAACCCGCCATCCGCGTGTCGATCTCGTAGACGTCGCCGCCGAGCGGAGTCACGTTGTCCACAGGCCACTCCCGAAACTAGAACCGGTATTCACAGAATGGCATTCAGGACCGCACCGGCCCAACCTGGTCACGCATAGTGATCTCCACGGTAGAGAGGAGTTCACATGCACCGCAACGAGGTGGTGCTGGCCGGGCGGCTGTCCATGGAGCCGGCACACAGGGAACTGCCGGGCGGAGCCCTGCTGACGCAGTGGCGCCTCGCGGTCCGCAGACCGGGAAGCCGCTCGGGGCGTCAGCGGTCGGACGCGATCGAGTGCGCGACGATCGACGACGGCGTGCGGGCCATGCTGGCCGGCTGGCAACGCGATGATCTGGTCGAGGTGGAGGGCGCGCTGCGCCGCCGCTGGTGGCGTGGCGGCAGTCGCTACGAGATCGAGGTCCGTACGGCACGCCGCGTCGAGACGGCCGCGCCCCGCATCAGGCCACGCAGAAGAACGCCCCAGGCCGACGACGAGAGGGCGGCCACCCGGAACGGGCGGGCCGCCGAGGTAGCCGAGGCGCCCGATCTTGTCATGCCTGAAGCGGCATCCTGCGGTGATGATGCCGGGGCCGGGATCGGGAGGGCCGGTGCCGCCCCAGACGCGCCCGATACGGTCACGCCCGAGGCGGGGCCCTGGGGCGACGGCCCTGCAGCGCGGGTTGGGCAGGCCGGTGATGGCCATGGTGTGCCCGATGCCGCCATGTCCCAGGCGGCACCCAGTGGCGATGTCTCCGGCGCCTCTCCGGCGGCGTCATCCTGCCATCACCAGGACGAGGCCGTCTCGGCGGAGTTCGCCGGCGAGGTGGTCAGTCAGTCGCGAAGGTCCGCATGACCAGGCCCGTGCGGGGCTTGGGGCCGAACGAGGTCGACTTGCGCGGCACCCGCTCGCCCTGCGCCGCGACCGTGAGGACGTCCTCCGTGGACAGCGGATTCAGTAGCACCGCCGTCCCGCCGAGCCGGCGCGCCCTCTCCACCGCGTCGAGCGGGTCGTGGTGCACGACCATCACCGACTGTTCGCTGTCGGTGATCCCCCACACCTTCGGCAGGAGGAACGTCGTGAGGACCGAGGTGTCGAGCATCCGCCACCGCGGGGACTGCCCGGGCGGCATGGCGTGCTCGACCTGCAGCGGGTCAGGGTCTGTCAGCAGATGGGCGGGTCCGTCACCGGCGAGCACGAAGGCGGGGCCGGTCGCGGTGGCGAGCCCCGCGAGGGCGTCCTCGACCAGGGGGAACTCCTGCACCTGCCACGCGCCCTTGGCCCGGGCGGCGGCCTCCTGCAGGGGCAGTCCCGGAATGACCCGGTGGATGGCCCGGAGCTCGGGCGGGTATGCCGTGGAATCGACCAGGTAGGCCAGGCCGTAGTCCCAGGGCCCGGGCCCGATGTGGTCCTTCTGCAGCGCCTGATATGTGGCGTAGCGGTGGTGACCGTCGGCGATCAGCGCCTGGCGATCGTGCAGGTCCTCCGCGACGGCTTCGATCTCGTGGGGGTCGGTCACCGCCCAGAGCCGGTGGTGCACGCCCTCGCGCGTCCGGACGTCCATGAGGGGGAAACGCTGGGCGGCCACGTCGTCGACGAGCCGGGAGGCGGTGCCGCCGCCTTCGTACAGCAGGAAGATCGGCTCGAAGTTGGCCTGTGTCGCCCGCATCAGGGCGAGCCGGTCGGCGACGGGCTCCGGCAGGACGTTCTCATGCGGAAGGATCGCGGTCGACCCGACGCCGACGCCTCCGATCAGGCCCCGCTGCAGGAAACCGACCCCGCTCTGCTCGTACACGTAGAGGCCGGGCAGGGAGTCGACCGTCAGCACTCCAGCGGCGAGCCACTCGCTCAACGCCTCGCTCGCCTCACCGTAGTGGCTGATTCCGGGAAGGATCAGGCGCACTACGTTGTTCGGATGACGACTGAGCAAATCTCGCAGCTCTTCAGGGGAGATGAGATCGTACGGCGGTGAGGTGACAGCGGCCAGATCGTCCACCGCGTAACGCACGCCGCGGAACGGACGTAGCACCAGTCCCGCCCGTTCAGAACTCTCCATACCGGGCATGTTGCCATAAGTGCCCGGACTCCCCGACGCTGCGGTGCCCGGTTGCTTGTGAAATCGGAGTGCAGGAGGGCTTACCCCATGTTCGAAGGACGAAACGAGGCCTCTGCTTCTTCCAATGATCCGGGCGGTACGCCTTCCGGCGGTGTCTACGAGTGGTTCAAGCGTGGCATGAAGCTGCTCGAAGAGGGCAGCCCGGCCGCCGCGGCGGCGATCCTGGAGCACGCCGTGCGGGCCGAGCCCGATTCGCGCAGCATCCGCGAGGCCCTCGCCCGGGCCCAGTTCAACTCGAAGCGGTACGACGAGGCCGCCGGCAGTTTCCGGTGGATCGTCGACGCCAACCCCGCCGAGGATTACGCCTACTTCGGTCTCGGCTTGTCACTGTGGCGCAGCGGAGACATCGAGGCGGCTCAGGAGCCCCTCGCGGTGGCGGTGGCGATGCGCCCCGATCTTCGTCACTACGTGTCCGCGCTGAAGCAGGTCAGGGCCACGCTGCGGGCGAGGCAGGCGTGACCGTAGGCCATACTTCCGCCATGCAAGAAACCACCGGCGTGCTCGTGGACGCCTACGACACGTTGCTGCTCGACCTCGACGGCGTCGTCTACCTCGGCAGACAGGCGGTCCCCGGCGCGCCGGAGGCGCTGGTCAAGGCCCAGGACCGGGGCGTGCGGCTCGCGTTCGTGACGAACAACGCGTCCCGCACGCCGGGGGCGATCGCCCAGCACCTCACCAACCTGGGCATTCCGGCGGCCCCGCAGGACGTGGTGACCTCCGCGCAGGCGGCGGCCCGGCTGATCGCCGAGCACGTCCCGGCCGGCTCCGCCGTCCTGGTGGTGGGCGGCATGGGACTGCGGATGGCCCTGCGCGAGCACGGCCTGCGCCCGGTGACCACCGCCCTGGACGCGCCCGCCGCCGTCGTGCAGGGCATCGCCGACAACCTGTCCTACGGGCTGCTCTCCGAAGGGGCGCTCGCCGTACGTCAGGGAGCGTGGTTCGTCGCGGCCAACGGTGACACGACCATGCCGACGGGCCGGGGCAAGCAGCCCGGCAACGGTGCGATGAGCCGCGTGATCGCCACCGCGGCCGGCGTCGAGCCCGTGGTCGCGGGCAAGCCCGAGCCGCCGTTGCACCGCGAGTCGATGATCCGCACCCGCGCCGAGAGGCCGCTGATCGTCGGCGACCGGCTCGACACCGACATCGAGGGCGCGACCCGGGCCGGGGTCGACAGCCTGCTCGTGCTGACCGGTGTCGCCACTCCTCTGGATGTGCTCACCGCCGCGCCCCATCACCGTCCCACCCACATCGCCGCCGACCTGTCCGGTCTGCACACGCCTGTGGTCCCCGTACGGCATGGCTCGGGCGGCTGGACCTGCGGCGGGTGGACGGCCGTGTGGCAGGACGGCGAGCTCGCGCTCGCAGGTGAGGGCGACCCCGTCGAGGGGCTGCGTGCGGCGTGCGCCGCCACCTGGGAGGCGGTGGGGGACGGCCAGGCGGACGAGGGCGCGGTGAAGGCCGCCCTGACGGCACTCGGCCGCTGACCACGCGTCGGCGGCGTCGCCTCCCGCATCCCGCCGCCTCAGGCAGCCCGTCCCACGCCCCCGGAGCTCCTGGCCCTCATGCCCGCCGGTCTCAGGCGCCCCGCCTCAGGCAGCACGTCTCATGCCATGCGCCTCGGTCGAGGGCCCGGCGTCGCGCGGGGCCAGGGCTCTTACCCGGCATGCGGCGTGAGGGTCCTGGTGGGTGTGTTGCGAGATCCGTGCGTGAGGCCCCCGCGTGGCTCGTGGTGAGACCGGTGGGTCGCGTGTGGCGATGGCCCAGCCCGGCGCGTGGCACGGGTCCGCGCCGGGGTGCGTTGCCAGTGTGGCGGAAGCGGCCAGCCGGGAGCGGCCGGAATGGAGGAGCGGCCGGAATGGAGGAGCGGCCGACTGGACGGGTCAGAGGAGTTTGCGAAGGCGCAGCAGGTCGCCGAGGCTCGCGTCGATCTTGACCCGGCCGCCCAGCAGCGCGCGGCCCATGTCCAGCTCGCCGTTGACCATCGAGACCAGGTCCTCGCTCTTGAGCGTCAGCTTGACCTCGGCGGGCCGACCATCCTCCGGGGGCACTTCCTTGAAGGCGTCGAGCCCGCCCCGGTGAATGCGGCCGTAGAAGGTCACGCCGAGATCGGAGATCCGGCAGGCCAGCCGGCGTTCGACCACGTGCTTGGCACGGTCCTCCTCGCTTATCTCGTCGAACTGCTCGACGAGCTTGTCCAGCGCCGCCCGGCATTCCTCGACGGTCGCCATGCGCCTGCCTTTCTTCTCACGGACCGTGTCGTCTCGCGGACCGGGTCTCCTCGTGAACCGCGCACGGATCATCGGTCGGCGATGTGATTCCCCTCTACCTACCGACAGTAGCTTTCCACGGACCGCCTGCGCGAAATCCGCGTCGGGTCATGGAAACGCAACGGTGCGAGTGCGGTGGTCCGCGCGCCGTAGATTGCACGATCAAGGGGGGCTGAGCGCGCCGTTCGCAGGCCGCGTGCGGCGAGATCATGTGGTGGGAAGGCCCGCGCCCCTCCCGCGGCACCCTGTGGCCCCCTGCGGAACGGCCGGACGGCGCACGACCGTCGGTGGCGTCCGATAGCGTCGAGGCGACCAGTGCCGCAGGGGCTCATACGGGTGGAGCCGCGCGGCGTGGCCGCGTGCGCCCTCCTGCGACGTCCGGGGTTTGGTCCGGTGCGAGCCGGGCCGACGCCCGGACGCGGGCCGGGGGTGCACGGGAAAGCGTGACAGGAAAGCCTGACGGGGCAGCTGATCGGAGCGGGAAGGGACCATGACGGACAGCGGGATCGCGGCCGGGGAGCATCACGCCTCGGGCGCCGACGGCGTGCAGGCCGCGTTGTCGCCTCTCGGACGGTTGGCTCACGCGCCGGTGTCCGAGCACGTGGGCGTCTTCGAACAGGTCCTCGGCGGCCTCGAGGCGGTGCTCGCGTCCGTGGAGGACACCGGCGAGCGGCAGGCCGAAGCACACGGCGACCGGGGGAGCGATCAGTGAGCCCCACGGCGGTAGCGGGGGCCGCCGCGCGCCGGGCGCGGATCCGTAGCGCACAGGACGGCGTGGGCCGGACGTGGGTCCGTACGACAGGGGACGGCGCCGCCGGGCGGGCCCGGTGAAGCGCGTCCGGCTGGACAGCGAGCTCGTACGCCGCGGGCTCGCCCGGTCCAGGGAGCAGGCGGTCCAGCTCATCGAGGCGGGCCGGGTCAGCGTCGGAGGCCGGGTGGCGGGCAAGGCGGCCACCCAGGTGGACACCGCCGCCCCCATCGTGGTCGCCGAGACCGCCGAGGGCCCCGATTACGTGTCCAGGGGCGCCCACAAGCTGCTCGGCGCGCTGAGCGCGTTCGAAGGGCTGCGCGTCGAGGGACGCCGGTGCCTCGACGCGGGCGCCTCGACCGGCGGCTTCACCGACGTGCTGCTCAGGCACGGCGCCGCCCATGTGCTCGCGGTCGACGTGGGGTATGGCCAGCTCGCCTGGTCGCTGCGTACGGACGAGCGGGTCACGGTGATGGAGCGGGTCAACGTCCGCGACCTGACCCCGGAGATGGTGGGCGAGTCGCCGACGCTGATCGTCGGGGACCTGTCGTTCATCTCCCTCCGGCTCGTCCTCCCGGCCCTGGTGCGCTGTGCGGCCGAGGTGGCGGAGTTCGCGATGCTGGTCAAACCGCAGTTCGAGGTGGGCAAGGAGCGCGTGGGCTCGGGAGGCGTCGTACGCGACCCGGCTCTGCGGGCGCAGGCGGTGCGGGACGTCGCGGCGGCGGCGGGATCGCTCGGCCTGACGGTGAAGGGCGTGACGGCGAGTCCGTTGCCGGGGCCGTCGGGAAACGTGGAATACGTTCTGTGGCTCGGGAAGGGGCCGGGGCACGATCCCGTTCCCGATGTGGACGCCGCCATCGACACGGCGGTGGCGGAGGGACCGCAGTGAGAGCGGGCGGCGAGGCGTGGAGACGATGAGCACGATGAGCACGGGCGGCGCGGCGGACCGGGCGGATGCCAAGAGGACCGTCCTGGTGACGGCGCACACGGGCCGGGAGGCGGCCGTGCGCAGCGCCCGCCTCGTCATGGAACGGCTGATCGAGGCGGGCATCAACGTGCGGGTGCTCGACGAGGAGGCCGAGGAGCTGGGCTGCGCCCACGTCGAGGTGGTCCCGGAGAACGACGCGGCCCTGGAAGGGGCCGAGCTGATCATCGTCCTGGGCGGTGACGGCACGCTGCTGCGCGCCGCCGAGCTGGCCCGCCCGGCCGCGGTGCCGCTGCTCGGCGTGAACCTGGGGCACGTGGGCTTCCTCGCCGAGGCCGAGGTGGAGGACCTGGCGTCCGTGGTGGACCTGGTGGTCGAGGGCCGCTACGAGGTCGAGGAGCGCATGACGATCGACGTCGTCGTGCGCCTGAACGGGTCGGTTCTCGCGCGGACCTGGGCGCTCAACGAGGCGTCGGTCGAGAAGAAGGACCGCATGCTGGAGGTCGTCGCCGAGATAGACGGCCGCCCGCTGTCGCGCTGGGGGTGCGACGGCGTGATCTGCGCGACCCCCACCGGGTCTACCGCGTACGCCTTCTCGGCCGGTGGGCCCGTCGTCTGGCCCGAGGTGGAGGCGCTGCTCCTGGTGCCCAACAGCGCCCACGCCCTGTTCGCCCGGCCGATGGTGGTGTCGCCGAAGTCCACGCTCGCGCTGGAGATCCTCCCCGACACCAGTGCCGGTGTGCTGTGGTGCGACGGCCGCCGCCGCTTCGACATCCCGCCCGGCGCCCGCGTGGAGGTACGCAGGGGCGAGGTGCCCGTGAGGCTGGCCCGCCTGCTCGGTGTGGAGACCACCGGGGCGCCGTTCACCGACCGCCTGGTCGCGAAGTTCGGCCTGCCGGTGCAGGGCTGGCGAGGCCGCGTACGCTCCGGCTGACCCCCCGAGATCCCCCGAGACCCCGCGAGAAGCCGCGATCCACAGCGGGTTGTGGCGGTTGGTGGTGATATGCCGGATGAGCAGGACTTTCGTATCCACAGATTCTCGTTCGGGTCGCGGCCGGGTCACGCTGTCCTCGAAAATCTTGACGAGTTACGCGTAGGATCTCTGGCGAGTTCGGTCGGCAAAACGGGAGGGACCAGTGCGGCCACGGGTCGAGGAGGTCCGCATCCAGGGGCTCGGCGTGATCGACGAAGCCGTTCTGGAGCTGTCACCGGGATTCACCGTCGTCACGGGTGAGACCGGGGCCGGCAAGACGATGGTCGTCACCGGTCTCGGCCTGCTGTTCGGAGGGCGGGCCGACCCCGCCCGGGTCAGGCCGGGCGCCGACAAGGCGCTGATCGAGGGCACGCTCGTGATCGAGCCCGGGGGCCGCGTGGCGCAGCAGGTCGCCGACGTCGGCGGCGAGGTCGAAGACGGGCAGCTCATCATCGCCCGGTCGGTCTCCGCGGAGGGCCGCTCCCGCGCCTGGCTGGGTGGCCGTGCCGTGCCGGTGGGCACGTTGACGTACATCGCCGACGACCTCGTCGCCGTGCACGGGCAGATGGACCAGCAGCGGCTGCTCCAGCCCGGCAGGCAGCGCGCGGCGCTCGACCGCTACGCCGGCGACGAGCTGGTCAAACCCCTTCGGGCCTACGAGCAGGCATACAAGCGGCACAAGCAGGTGGGGGAGCTGCTCCACGAGCTGACCGTCAAGGCCAGGGAGCGGGCGCAGGAGGCCGACGTGCTGCGGTTCGGCCTGGAGGAGATCGAGAAGGTCGAGCCCAGGGCGGGGGAGGACGCCGAGCTGAAGGAGGAGGCCGAGCGGCTCTCCCACGCCGACGCGCTGCGCACCGCCGCCACGACCGCGCACACGGCGCTGCTCGGCGATCCGATGTCGGGCGCGCAGGACGTGCAGGACGCCGTGTCGCTGCTCGGTCACGCGAAGGCGGCCGTGGAGTCCGTACGCGACTTCGATCCCGCGCTCGCCGGGCTCGCCGACCGCCTGGCCGAGGCCGGTTATCTGGTCTCCGACGTGGCGACCGAGCTGGCCGCGTACGCCGAGTCGGTCGAGGCCGACCCGGCCCGGCTCGCCGCGGTGCAGGAGCGCAGGGCGGCGCTGAACGGGCTCATGCGCAAGTACGGCGAGGACGTATCGGCCGTGCTCGCGTGGGCCCAGCGGGCCGCCGAGAGGCTGACGGAGCTCGATGGCGACGACGAGCGCATCGAGGAGCTGACGCGGGAGCACGGCGAGCTCACCGAGCGGCTGGGCGAGCTGGCCGCCGAGCTGACGGCCATCCGCACCGCCGCCGCCGAGCGGTTCGGCCAGGCGGTGACCGAGGAGCTGACCGCGCTCGCCATGCCGCACGCCCGGGTGAGCGTGGCGATCACCGCCACCGAGGGTTTCGGCCCGCACGGCGTGGACGAGGTGGAGCTCCGGCTGGCCTCCCATCCCGGCGCGCCGCCGCTGCCGCTGACCAAGGGCGCCTCCGGCGGTGAGCTGAGCCGGGTGATGCTCGCCATCGAAGTGGTCTTCGCCGGCGCCGACCCCGTTCCGACGTTCGTGTTCGACGAGGTCGACGCGGGCGTGGGCGGCAAGGCGGCCGTGGAGATCGGCAGGCGGCTGGCCAAGCTCGCCAGGACGGCGCAGGTCATCGTGGTCACCCACCTGCCGCAGGTCGCGGCCTTCGCCGACCAGCACCTCGTGGTCGAGAAGGCGAGCGACGGCCGGGTCGTCCGCAGCGGCGTCGTGACGCTCGACCAGGAGGGACGCGAGCGGGAGCTGTCGCGCATGCTCGCCGGGCTGGAGGACTCCGAGCTCGGCCGGGCGCACGCCGCGGAGCTGCTGTCCATCGCCGCCGCCGACAAGGCCGCCTGGGAGAAGGCGTCGTCGGGAACGGCCAAGCCCTCGGGCCGCCGCGCCGGCTGAGAGCTTCGGGTCCGCCGCGTCTCGGGCCCGCTCGGCCTTGTCCCGGGCGGGGATGCGGCTCTGCGGCGGGCTGAGGGGCTCGGGTCCGCCGCGTCTCGGTCCCGCTCGGCCCTGTCCCGGGCGGGGATGCGGCTCTGCGGCGGGCTGGGGGGCTCGGGCCCGCCCGTGCCGGTTCACGGCCGCGCACTGCGGCTGCAGACGCCGGGTGCCGGTCTTCTCTCGTGCCGCCGGCCGAGGGTTCCGCCGGCCGAGGTTCCGATGGCGGAGGGTTCCGCCATCGGGCCGGGGTTGCTGACTTTCGCGGTGTTCGCCTGGTCAGCGCGTACACTCGGCGGGGCGCGCACGGGGGTGACGTTTGGAGCGGGGCGCGCCGGGAAGCAGTCAAGCCCCGGAAACGAGGGGGCGGAGGAACAGGGGGCGACGGCGTCGCGGAAGCAGGGCGTTGACCTGGGGTGTCCCTGGTCGGCGCACCTCGGCAACATCCCTGACTTGCAGTGACAATTCAGACGAGCCGTAAGGTGTGGAAGCGTGGCGGTCGCCGCCTCTGGCAGGATGGTCATGATGAAGGTCCCGAGCTTGAATGTTCCGGGCCTCCGCCGCAGGAAGGCTGACGGCCTTCCCGGGGTGACGGCAGTGGCGAGAATCGACAGACGGACGAAGAGGCTGACCAAGCGCCTCAAGCCCGGAGAAATCGCGATTATCGATCACGTCGACATCGACCGGGTCAGCGGGGAGGCTCTCGTCGCGTGCGGTGTGGCGGCCGTGGTCAACGTCGCCGCGAGCATCAGCGGACGTTACCCCAACCTCGGGCCTCAGATCCTGATCGACGCGGGCATTCCCCTGATCGACAACGCGTCGCCGGAACTGTTCGAGCGGATCGCCGACGGCGACGTGATCCGCGTCCACGACGGCATGGTCTACCTCGGCGAGGAACTCGTCGGAAAGGGACAGGCGCAGACCGCCGAGACCGTCGAGGCGGCCATGACCGAGGCCCGCGCGGGCCTCGCCGTCCAGATCGAGGCGTTCGCCGCCAACACGATGGAGTACGTCCGGCGCGAGCGCGACCTTCTGATCGACGGCGTCGGCGTGCCCGACATCCGCACCTCCCTGGAGAACCGCCACGCCCTCATCGTGGTGCGGGGTTACCACTACAAGGAGGACATCGCCACGCTCCGGCCGTACATCCGGGAGTACCGCCCGGTGCTGATCGGCGTGGACGGCGGGGCGGACGCGCTTCTCGACGCCGGGTATGTGCCCGACATCATCGTGGGCGACTTCGACTCCGTCTCGGAGAAGGCGCTGTGCTGCGGCGCCGAACTGGTCGTCCACGCCTACCGCGACGGCCGGGCGCCGGGGCTGGAGCGGGTGCGCAAGCTGGGCCAGGAGGCGGTCGTGTTCCCCGCGACCGGGACGAGCGAGGACATCGCCATGCTCCTGGCCGACGACAAGGGCGCCACGCTGATCGTCGCGGTCGGCACCCACTGGACGCTCGACGAGTTCCTCGACAAGGGCAGGTCGGGGGCGGCGAGCACGTTCCTCACCCGCCTGCGCGTCGGCAGCAAGCTCGTGGACGCCAAGGGCGTGAGCAGGCTCTACCGCAGCCGGATCTCCACGCCCTCCCTGCTGCTGCTCGTCGCCACCACGCTGGTCACGATCGGCGTGGTGCTCTCGGTATCGCCGATCGGCCAGGTGTGGCTGAACGGCCTGCGCGTGGCCTGGAACGGCTTCATCTTCTGGTTGGTCGGACTCTTCTCGTGATCGATTTCCGTTATCACCTCGTCTCGATCGTGGCGATCTTCCTCGCGCTCACGGTCGGCATCGTGCTGGGCAGCACCGTGCTGGAGCCCACGTTCTTCAAGTCGGCCGAGGAGATGACCGCGTCGCTGCGGCAGGCCAACGAGAAGTACCTGACGCAGATCTCGGAGCTGCAGACGCGTGAGGAGGGCGGCGACTCACTGGTCACGACCCACCTGCCCGACCTCGTGCGCGGCCAGCTCGCGGGAGAGCGCGTCGTGCTCGTCGAGGCCCCCGGCGCGTCGGCCGCGCTGCGCGACCCGATCGAGAAGCTCGTCACGAGCGCGGGCGCCTCCTACTCCGGCCGGGTCAGCCTGACCGACAAGTTCATCGACGCGGAGCAGGCGAGCGTGATCGACGGGCTCGCCACCAACCTGGCCCCGGCGGGCACGACCTTCCCCGACGGTGCCACGCCGTACGACAAGGCCGCCACGATGCTCGCCGGCGCCATCGTCACCAACGACCACACGCAGGCGGGCCGGGCCAACCCCGCGGCGACCGGCGTGCTGGAGGCGTTCCAGGCGGGCGACTTCCTCACCATGAACGGCAACCCCGAGCAGCGGGCGACGCTGGCCATCGTGCTCGCGCCGGCCCAGCCGTACGAAGGGGAGGACGCCGACCGGCAGACGAACGCGCTGGTCTCGGTCGCGGCCGGCCTCGACGGCGGCGCTCTCGGCACGGTCCTTGCGGGCACCGTCACCGCCTCCGCCAACGGCGGCGTCATCGCGGCGCTGCACGACACCGGCGGCGTGGCCTCGGCGGTCTCCACCGTCGACACCGTCGATTTCGCCGCGGGCCGTGTCGTGGTGGTCTACGCTCTGCGGGAGCAACTGGCCGGCCGTTCGGGCTCCTACGGAGTCGGCAGCGGCGCGACGGCGTTCGAGCCCGCGGTGACCGCGCCCAGCCAGACCCCCACCCCGGCGGCGAGCCGGGGGTGAGCCGCCGGTCGGCGCATCACGCCTGACGAACACGTAGAGAAGGGCAACAGCCGTGGCCAGACGTCCCCAGGCCGGCACCCGCGCCGCCGCGGTGCTCGGAGCCGCCGTCGGCGCCGCGCTCGGTGCGGTCGCCGCGCGCGCCGCCTTCGCCGCCTTCCGGCGCCGCCCGCCGATCGGCGACGAGAAGACCGCAGACGAATACTGGACCCGGGTCAACCACCGGGGCGAGCCGGTCACGCTGCTGGAGGGCCCCGCGTTCGCCGCGGGCGCCGTCGCCGCCTCGGCCCTCGCCCCCGGCCTGCCCGTACGGGCCCGTGCGGCCGCCGTGCTCGCCGGAGCGGGCAGCGGCGTCCTCGGCGCGTACGACGACCTGTTCGGCACGACCTCGTCGAAGGGGTTCAAGGGCCACCTGGCGGCGCTCGCGCGCGGCGAGGTGACCAGCGGAGCGGTCAAGATCCTCGGCATCGGCGCGACCGGGCTCGCCGCGGCGGCGCTCTCCCCGCGTGACGCCCGAAGCGGGGGCGTGCTGGCTCGGTCCCTCGACACGCTCGTCGACGGGGCGCTGATCGCCGGCAGCGCCAACCTGGCCAACCTGTTCGACCTGCGGCCCGGCCGTGCGATCAAGGTGGGGCTGCTCGCCGGGGCTCCGCTGCTGGCCGCCTCGATCGCCGCGCCGTACGGCCCGCGCTCCCGTCAGGCCGCCGCGCTGACCGCCGTCCCGCTGGGCGCGGCGGCGGCGCTGCTGCCCGAGGACCTGGGCGAGCGGGCGATGCTCGGCGACGCCGGGGCGAACGCCCTGGGCGCGCTGCTCGGCCTGGCGGCCACGGCCCGGCTGGGCAGGCCCGGCCGGATCGCCGCACTCGGCGTCGTCGCCGCCCTCACCGCCGCCTCGGAGAAGGTCAGCTTCACCAAGGTCATCGCCGGCAACCGGGTGCTCAACCGCCTGGACATGCTCGGCCGCCGCGCCCCGCAGACCACCTCCGGCACGCCGGGGTCGCGCGGGTGACCTGGACGACCAGAGCCGTCCGCGGAGCCGTACGGCACCGGCATGGCTGATCGCATGGTTGAGCGGCATGGTTGAGCGGCATGGTTGAGCGGCATGGCTAGACGGCTCGGGGCGGGGATCGCGGGGGCGGCGGTCCTCATCGGGATCATCACGGTCCTGGCGCGGGTGACCGGCTTCGCCAAGCAGCTGGCGTTCGCCCGCACCGTCGGCACGAACTGCCTGGCCACCGCCTACTACACGGCCAACAACGTGCCGAACATCGTGTTCGAGGTCGTGGTCGGCGGCGCGCTCGCCGGGATGGTCGTCCCGGTGCTCGCCGGCGCCGCCGCCAGATCGGACGGCGAGGCGCGCGCGGAGGTCGGCCGGATCGCCTCCGCGCTGCTGACCTGGGTGGTCGTGCTGCTGGTGCCGCTCGCGGCGCTGACCGCGCTGGTCGCGGCGCCGGTGGTGCGGCTGCTGGCGGGCTCCGAGATCGACCACTGCGACGCGGGCCAGGTCGCCGCCGTGGCCGCGCGCATGCTGGTCGTCTTCGCGCCGCAGATCCCGTTGTACGGCATGGCCGTGGTGCTCTACGGCGTGTTGCAGGCCCATCGCCGGTTCTCGGGCCCGGCGCTGGCGCCGCTGGTGTCGAGCGTCGTGGTCATCGTCGCCTACCTGGTCTTCGGGCCGCTCAGCGACGGCCACAAGGACCCCGCCACCGTGCCCGCGCCGGCCGAGATCGCGCTGTCGGCGGGGACGACGCTCGGCGTGCTGGCCCTGGTCGTCACCGTGATCGGGCCCACATGGCGGCTCGGCCTGCGGTGGCGGCCCACGCTCCGCTTTCCCGAGGGCGTCGCCGTACAGGTGCGGCGGCTCGCGCTGGCCGGGCTGAGCGCGCTGGTCGCCCAGCAGGCCGCCGCGGCGATCCTGATCCCCATCGCCAACCGCGTCGGCGGGGGCGCGCTGCCCGCCTACAACTACGCGTGGGCGATCTACCAGGTGCCGTACGCCGTGCTCGCGGTGCCCATCGCGACCAGTGCGTTCCCCGCGCTCGCCGCGCGGGCGCAGGCCACGGGTGCGGACGGGGGCGAGGGCTTCGCGGCGCTGGCGGCGCGGACGACCCGCGCGGTCGTGCTGGTCTGCGGCCTGGCGGCGGGGGCGCTCGCCGCGGTCGCGGCGCCGGTCGCGCACGTCTTCCTCGCCCAGGCCGACACCGAGGTCGCCGCGGCGGAGTTCGCCCGGGGGATCGCGCTGTTCGCGCCGGGGCTCGTCGGATATGGCCTGGTGGCCCACCTCAGCCGGGTGCTGTACGCCACGGGACAGGGCAGGGCGGCGGCCCGGGGACAGGTCGCCGGGTGGCTGGTCGTGGCCGTGGCCCAGGTGGCGTTCGTCCTCGTGCTGCCCGGTGGCTGGGGGCTGGGCGGGCTCGCGCTCGGCCAGGCGGCCGGCATGACGGTGGGGGCCGGGCTGCTGCTGGCCTCCGTCGTACGGGCGCGAGGGACGCGGGCCGCCCAGGGCGTCGCGCGGGCCGGTCTGGCCGCGCTGCTGGGCGGGGGAGCGGGTTTCCTCGCGGGCGCGGCGGCCGCCCGGCTTCCCCTGTCGGGCGAGGGCCCGTGGGGTGGTCTCCTGACGGCCGCCATCGCCGGTGCGGCGGCCGTGGTCGCGGGGGTCATCGTCGCCGCGCTCGTGGACCGCCGGGACCTGACCGGCGCCCTGTCCGGGCTGCGACGCGGCAGAGGCGCGAGCCCCGCGGACCAGCCCGCGGAGAAGGCCGTATGAGAGCCGCCGGTGGTGAGGAGAGGGCATGAGTCGCGTAGTTCTCGTGCTGGGATCGAGCGTGGGCGGCGTGGCCCGGCACGTGCGGATGCTCGCCGGCGGGCTCGTCACGCGGGGGCACCGGGTGCTGGTCGCGGGCCCCGGCAGCACCCAGGAGGCGTTCTCCTTCACCACCACAGGCGCGGGCTTCGCCGAAGTCGACATCGCCGACAGGCCGCACCCCGCGCACGACCTGCGGACCGCCCTGCGCCTGCGCGGGCTCGCCCGCGGCGCGGACGTCGTCCACGCCCACGGCCTGCGGGCCGGCGCGCTTGCCGCGCTCGCCCTCGCCGGGGCGCGGGGATGGCCGCGCCTCGTGGTCACCCTGCACAACGCGGTCACGGCGGGCGGCGCGATCGGCGCGGTCTACCGGCTGCTGGAACGGATCGTCGCCCGGCGTGCGGACCGCGTCCTGGCGATCTCGCCGGACGTCGCGGAGCGCATGCGGGCCAGGGGCGCCCGGGGAGTGGACCTCGCGGTGGTGCCCGCGCCGCCGCTCGCCGAACCCGCCCGCCCGGCCGAGGACGTGCGTGCCGAGATCGCCGCCCGGCTGCCCGGCGCCGCGGACGCGCCGCAGGCCGTGGGGGAGCGGCCGATCCTGCTCACGGTCGCCCGGCTGGCCCAGCAGAAGGGCCTGGAGACGCTGCTCGACGCGGCGGCCGGGCCGTACAAGGGGGATCCGGTCTTCGTGATCGCGGGCGACGGGCCGCTGCGCGCGGAGCTTCAGGCCCGCGTCGACGCCGAGGAACTGCCCGTGGTCCTGTACGGCTGGGCCGAGCCGGCCGACCTGCTCCAGGTCGCGACGGCGGTGATCGTGCCCAGCAGGTGGGAGGGACAGCCGCTGAGCGTCCAGGAGGCGCTGAAGGCGGGCAAACCGATCATCGCGACCCGCGTGGGCGGCGTGCCCCGGATGGTGGGCGAGGCGGCCCTGCTGGTGCCGCCGCAGGACCCCGGCGCGCTGAGCCGGGAGATCGGCCGTCTGCTCGGCGATCCCGCCGTGGCCGCACGCCTCGCGGAGGCGTCCGTACGGCGTGGCCGGGAGCTGCCCGACGAGGACGCGGCGCTGCGCGCGGTGCTCGCGGCGTACGGGCTGGCGCTGTAGCCGGGCTCGCGGCTGTACGGGCCGGCGCAGTAAGGCTTGCGGCCTACGGGCCGGCGCAGGAGCGGTGACCACAGTGGCGGGAGGGTGCGACCACCCTCTCGTGCCGGTGACACACGACTGCAGGGCAAGTGAGCCGTCGCCTGTCCTCGCCGAGGAGCGCAGGGGTTCCGGCAAGGATTAGGTGAGGCTAAGTCTGATCCATATACTGGACGGGTTGGGGGGGAGTATCCCTTCGCGGCGGTCTCGTCATCACGGTGTCAGCACCCGGGGCCGTCGGTCCGCCGTGCGCGTTCGGGCGGGAGAGACCTCCGGCAGTGTGTTCAGCGCGCGCCGGAGGTAGTCGTGGTACATGCGCCCCTGTGGTTGTGGGCCCTGGTCATCGTGGGTCTTGTCCTCGTGGTCGCCGTTGATCTGTGGATCGTCGATCGTGGTGAACCACGTGAGTTCTCGATGCGACAAGCGGGCATCTGGGTCGGCTTCTATGTCTGCCTGGCCGTTTTGTTCGGCATCGGGTTAACGCTGTGGGCCGGGGCCGGGACGGGTGGCGAGTTCTTCGCGGGCTATCTGACGGAATACAGCCTCAGCGTCGACAACCTGTTCATCTTCTACATCATCATGACCCGCTTCGGGGTGCCCCGGATCTACCAGCACAAGGTGTTGCTGGTGGGCATCGTCCTGGCGCTCGTCATGCGCGGGATCTTCATCGCCATCGGCGCCGCCGCGCTGAGCCGCTTCGGCTGGCTGCTGTACGCGTTCGGGGCCTTCCTCATCTACACGGCGTACACGCTGGTCCGGGACCACAACAAGGAGGAAGAGGAGTTCAACGAGAACATCCTCCTCCGCTGGGCCCGGCGGGTCTTCCCGACCACTCCCGATTACGTCGGCTCGCGGGTGACCGTGCGGGTGGACGGCAGGCGCATGGTCACGCCCATGCTGATCGTGATGATCGCCATCGGCACCACGGACCTGCTGTTCGCCCTCGACTCGATTCCGGCCATCTTCGGGCTCACGAAGGCGGCCTTCATCGTGTTCTCCGCGAACGCGTTCGCCCTGATGGGCCTGCGTCAGCTCTACTTCCTGCTCGGCGGACTGTTGCAGCGGCTGGTCTACATCAGCTATGGCTTGGCGTTCATTCTCGGTTTCATCGGGGTTAAGCTGATTCTCGAAGCACTTCACGAGAATGACGTCTCGTGGGCCCCGCAGATCCCTATTTGGGTGTCGCTGGCGGTCATCGGCGTGACCATGGCCGTGACGACCGTCGCCAGTCTCATCAAGGCCCGCCGCGACGACAGAGCCATCGCGGAAGCCTCGCAGGCTGAAGCTGCCCAGACGGAGGCATCTCAGGCGGAAGCCCCGCAGGGCTAGCAAAACGGGCACTGACCCTGTTTGCTTGTTCTGGTTGGGCCACGCATTGACTGCCGGATCGGTAATATCGATCGCCAGCTCGCATGCCGGTCCATAGTCGCCAGAAGAGTACAAAGGTCATCTGTGTCCAACGAATCGTTGCCCCACGGCCCTGAAGCCGGGACCGCGGGAACTGCCCGTGGCCGGGTCAGGCTCGCACGCGGGGTGTCCCCGTGGCTCGCTCCGACCGCCGCGGCGGCAGCCGTCACCGCCGTTCTCACCCGCAGGTCGCCCCGGTGGGCGCTGGCCGCGGCGCCGCTCGCCGCCCTCACCGGCGGGATGCTGTGGTTCTTCCGCGACCCCGAGCGCACGCTCGGCGAGGGCAGGCTCATCTCGCCCGCTGACGGCGTCGTGCAGAGCATCGACCCGTGGCCGGACGGCCGCACCCGGGTCGCGATCTTCATGAGCCCGCTCAACGTACACGTCAACCGCGCGCCCGCCGCCGGCACCGTCACCTCGGTCGAGCATGTGCCCGGCGGCTTCGTGCCCGCGTTCAACAAGGACAGCGACAAGAACGAGCGTGTCGTCTGGCATTTCGACACCGCGCTCGGGGACATCGAGATGGTGCAGATCGCCGGCGCCGTCGCGCGCCGCATCGTGCCGTACCTGTTCGCGGGGGCGAAGGTCGCCCAGGGCGAGCGGGTCGGGCTGATCCGTTTCGGCTCCCGGGTGGACCTCTACCTGCCCGAGGGCATCAGGCCGGCGGTCACCGTCGGCACCCGGACCGTCGCGGGGGTGACGCGCCTTGACCACGTCTGACCTCGGAGCCGAGGCCTCCTGGCCGGTCGAGGAGGTGGATGAGGAGCCGCGCGGGCCCGTTGGCAAGGCCTTCCGCCTGTCGGCCGCCGACTCCCTCTCGCTCGGCAACGCCCTGAGCGGATTCCTCGCCGTCTGCGTGCTCGCCTGGTCGGCGATCAGCAACCTGCAGGCCGGTGTCAAGTTCGTTCCCGACCCGCGCTTCTTCGGCATGGCCGTGGTGCTGCTGTTGATCGGCGCGACCTGTGACCTGTTCGACGGCCTGGTGGCCAGGAGGTTCCGTGCGTCCGCGATGGGCGCCGAGCTGGACAACCTCGCCGACGTGATCAGCTTCGGCTTCGCGCCCGCCTTCATGGTGATGATCTGGGCCGGCTTCTCCGGAAAGCTGCCGCTGTGGCTGGTGCTGTGCGCGGCCGGGTCCGTGCTGCTCGCCGGCGTCGTACGGCTGGCCCGCTTCGCCTGCGTGAAGACGAAGAGCGGCGACTTCATGGGCCTGCCGATCCCGATGGGCGCGATGACCGTGGTGTCGATCGTGCTGCTCTTCCAGCCGAACTACGTCACGCTCGCCGCCATCTTCGGCGTGGCCTGGCTCATGGTCAGCCGCATCGAGTACCCCAAGCCGAAGGGCAATCTGGCCGTCGTCGTGCTGGCCTGGATGCTGATCAACGTGGCCTGCCTGACGATCTGGGCGGCCGGTCTCGCGGGCGGCGACCACCTCATCAAGGTAGGCGCGACCATGCAGATCGCGATCGTGTCCGCCATTCCGCTTCGCGTTCTCATGTTCAAACAGCAGCAGCGCAGGGAACGACGCTCGGAGAACGCGGGCTGACGTCGTCGCACGGACAGGGCCCCGGTCGGCTGGGGCCCTCCATTTCGGGCCCGGGCCATCACGTGGAGAAAACGCCTAGTCCAGATGGAGCCCTGGTCGCCATGCCTCGTGAGCACACCCGGACGTACTTCCTCGGCAAACTGGCCCGGGAGCTCGAGCTGCGCGGGCTTGAGGCGTCCCTGCGCCCCGACCCGCCGTCGCTCAAGGTCCGCGACCCGGACGCGGCGCTGTTCACCGAGACGGTGGACTGCGTCGCGATGTCCGAGGGCTGGTTCTACCGCTGGTCCTGGGGCGACGTGGTGGAGAGCGCGGAAGAGCCCGCTCTCGCCGCCGACCGCATCGTGAAGGTCTTCACCACCGGCGAGCCCCGGCCGCATCCTGCACTCGGCGACGCCTGACGGGTCGCGCCCTGCCTTCGGCGACGCCGGACGCGTCGCGTCCTGCCCTTGGCCACGCCGGACGGGCCGCCCCCGCCCTCGGCATCGGCCGGTCTACCGTGTCCCCGGCGCCGCCTGGCCGGTTCGGAGCGTCACAGCCGGATCCACTCCGTCGCCGTGGTGACCTCGTCCAGGACGTCCGGAATCGGGTCCACGCCCAGCCCCGGGCCGTCCGGCACGTCGAGATGCCCGCCGTTCAGCTCGAACGGCGCGGTCACGTCCGTGTGGAAGTAGCGCCGCGAGGCGGAGGTGTCGCCCGGCAGCGTGAAGCCGGGCAGCGCGGCCAGCGCGACGTTGGCCGCCCGGCCGATCCCGGTCTCCAGCATGCCGCCGCACCAGACCGCGACGCCGTGGGCGCGGCACAGGTCGTGGATGCGCCGGGCCTCCAGATAACCGCCGACCCGCCCCGGCTTGATGTTGACCACCGAGCACGAGCCGAGGCTGATGGCCGCCGCGGCGTGGGCGGCCGACTCGATGGACTCGTCCAGGCAGATCGGGGTGCGGATCGACTGCGCGAGCCGCGCGTGCTGCACGAGGTCGTCGTCGGCCAGCGGCTGCTCGATCAGCAGGAGGTCGAAGTCGTCCAACCGGGCCAGATGCCGGGCGTCCGCGAGCGTGTAGGCCGCGTTGGCGTCCACCTGGAGCAGCAACTCCTCCCCGAACCGCTCCCGCACCGCGCGGACCGGCGCCACGTCCCAGCCCGGACCGATCTTCAGCTTGATCCGTACGTATCCCTCTTCGACGTACGCCTCGACGGTGTCGAGCAGCTCGGCCACCGACCCCATGATGCCGACGGAGACGCCGCAGGGGACGCGGTCGCGGGTGGCGCCCAGGTAGCGGGCGAACGACTCGCCGGTGATCCGGAGCGACGCGTCGAGCACCGCGGCCTCCAGCGCCGCCTTGGCCATGCGGTGGCCCTTGAACGGCGCGAGCGCGGGACCGACGGCCTGGGGGTCCAGCTCGCGGGGCAGCGCGGGGATCAGGAAACGCCGCAGCACGTCGGCCGCCGCGTCCACGTACTCCGAGGAGTACAGCGGCTCGGACATCGCCACGCACTCGCCCCAGCCCTCGGCCTCCGGCGTCACCACCCGCACCAGCAGGACGTCGCGGCTGGTCTCGGTGCCGAACGACGTCCGGAACGGCGCGACGAGCGGCATCGCGATCCGGCGCAGTTCGATTCCAGTGATCTCCATGAGGTGCTCGGGCTCCAGGGGGTGGGACGGTGTGCGCCGACCACTATACGGACGCCCTCATACGGTTCTGAGATCACCGGCCGGGCGGGAGCACCCATCGGCACGACCGGCGGCAGGATCGCGGCCGGGGTGGTCTCCGTTTCCCGGCTCCGTCTCCCCGGCCGCCCTGATCCGCTCAAGTGCCGGGTCTGTTCGCGTACTGGTCTGCTCGTGTACGGGTCTGCTTACATACGAGGCGCTCGGGCGGCGCTGTGCTGGGACGAGCCGGCGCCCCCGCGCTGGGACACCGGCCGTCCGGGTGCGCGTCAGGCGTACGTCACCAGCCGCGGGCCTTCCACTCGGGCAGGTGCGGCCGCTCCGCGCCGAGCGTGGTGTCCCTGCCGTGGCCGGGGTAGACCCAGGTCTCGTCGGGGAGGCGGTCGAAGATCCGTTCCACGACGTCCGTGAACAGCTGCTCGAACCGCGCCGGGTCCTTCTGCGTGTTGCCGACGCCGCCGGGGAACAGGGAGTCGCCGGTGAACAGGTGGCGGTCCTGGTAGAGCAGCGCGATCGAGCCGGGGGTGTGGCCGCGCAGGTGGATGACGTCCAGCGTCACCACGCCGACCGTCACCCGGTCGCCGTGCTCGACCTCCCTGGTGACCTTCACCGGCAGTTCGGGGGCGTCGAGAGGGTGGGCGATCGTCTGCGCGCCGGTGGCGCGGGCGACCTCCTTCAGGGCTCCCCAGTGGTCGGGGTGCCGATGGGTGGTCACGATCGAGCTGATCGGCATGTCGCCGATCAGCTCGAGCAGCCGGTCGGGCTCGGCCGCCGCGTCGATCAGCAGCCCGTCGCCGGTCTCGGTGCACCGGAGCAGGTAGGCGTTGTTGCCGAAGTCGCCGACCTCGATCTTCGAGATCGTCAGCCCGGGCACCTCGCGTACGTCGGCGGGTCCGCCTTTGGTGACGTTTCCGGTATAGGTCATGATCGTTCCTCTCTAGTTCCCGGCGGGCGGCCAGGACGACGGTGGTTCGGCGGGCAGTCCCGCCGGGGACGGCTTCGGCCAGCGAGGCGGGGACGGCGGTTTCCCCGCGGGGTCGTGCCGGAGGCGCGCGTTCGAGGCGTCGTGCCGGAGGCGCGCGTTGGAGGTGTCGTGCCGGAGGCGTGCATCGGCTGCGTCGAGCGGAAGGCGCGCATCGGCGTCATCGGGCCGGGTGGGGCGCCGCGGCGGGGCGAGTCGCAGGCCCGTGCCGTCGGTCCTGCCCGCGAGCCAGGCGAGCAGCTCGCGCGGGGTGCCCTCCACGGCCGGGCCGTCGCCGAGGCCGGTCCACGTCCTCAACACCTCACCGGTGCCCGGGGCGAGGGCGACCACTTCGCTCACCGGGCTCTCGTCGCCGAGCCAGAGCATCGTGTCGTACAGCTCTCGTCTCACGAACGTCTCGGGCCAGTCGGCCCATCCGTAGCCTGCCCCGAGGTCGGCGTGGTGCACCTCGATCTCCCTGAGCCGGCGGATCGGGACGTACCAGGCGGGGTGGTCGGGCGGGAACATCCCCGAGCCCGGCGTGGTCCACGCCTCGGCGGGCATCCGCGCGACCGCCGTGGCGAACCGCTCCGCGCTGTCGCGCAGGTCGGCGAGCTGCTCGGCGGCCGGGCGGCCGGCGCCTGCCGCGATGCCGGCCTCGCGGGCCCGCAGCGAGGCGTACTGGGGGGTGCGCACCCCCGTCCGTGCCCAGGTCAGCAGGTTGACGCAGCCGTCGGCGTTGCGGGCGACGTGGGTGAGCACGTGTCCCCTCGTCCAGCCGGGCAGCAGGGACGGCGCACGGAGATCCTCGTCGGTGAGGCGGGCGGCGGTCGCCAGCAGGCGCTCGGTCGCCTCGGCCAGCTCCCGCTCGATCTCGTGGATGACGGACATGAGAAGAATCATGGACCCTGGAGTCCCGGTCCGCCGTGCCCATGACCGCAGGGGAAGAGGACGGCGCGGCGGGCGGTTGTATGAGCAGGGGTTTCGCGCGGATGCCGGGCGCGGGTTTGACGAAGCTCATACCCTGGTTCGCGGAGCGTGTCCCACGGAAGCACGCGGGGCCGCCCCCTCCGGCCGCCGGACGATGCCCCCCGAAATTGTCGGTGGCTCTGGATAGCCTGCCCGTGCACCTCCATTCACCTCATCGACCTATCGGGACCACCGTGGCTGACCGCCTGATCGTGCGTGGCGCACGCGAACACAACCTCAAGGACGTCTCGCTCGACCTCCCGCGAGACGCTCTGATCGTCTTCACGGGGCTTTCGGGCTCCGGCAAGTCCAGCCTGGCCTTCGACACGATCTTCGCCGAGGGACAGCGCCGGTACGTGGAGTCCCTGTCCGCGTACGCCCGGCAGTTCCTGGGTCAGATGGACAAGCCCGACGTGGACTTCATCGAGGGCCTTTCCCCGGCCGTCTCCATCGACCAGAAGTCCACCAGCCGCAACCCTCGCTCGACCGTCGGCACGATCACCGAGGTCTACGACTACCTGCGGCTGCTCTGGGCGCGCATCGGCAAGCCCCACTGCCCGCAGTGCGGGCGCCCGATCGCCCGGCAGACGCCGCAGCAGATCGTCGACCGTGTGCTCGAACTGGAGGAGGGCACCCGCTTCCAGGTCCTCGCCCCGATCATCCGCGGCCGCAAGGGCGAGTACGCCGAGCTGTTCCGCGAGCTGCAGACCAAGGGCTACGCCCGTGCCCGCGTGGACGGCACGATCGTGCGCCTGGAGGAGCCGCCCACCCTCAAGAAGTACGAGAAGCACGACATCGAAGTGATCGTCGACCGGCTGTCGGTCAAGGAGAGCGCGCGGCGCAGGCTCACCGACTCGGTGGAGACCGCGCTGCAGCTGTCCGGCGGCACGATCACGCTCGACTTCGTCGACCTTCCCGACGACGACCCCAACCGTGAGCGCTTCTACTCCGAGCACCTCTACTGCCCGTACGACGACCTGTCGTTCGAGGAGCTGGAGCCCCGGTCGTTCTCGTTCAACTCGCCCTTCGGCGCCTGCCCCGAGTGCACCGGCCTCGGCACGCGCATGGAGGTCGATCCCGACCTCCTCGTGCCCGATCCCGAGCGCACGCTCGGCGACGGCGCGATCAGCCCGTGGGCGAACGGCCACACGAGCGACTACTTCGTGCGGCTGCTGGAGGCGCTGGGCAACGCGCTCGGCTTCGACCTCGACACCCCGTGGGAGCGGCTGTCGAAGAAGGCGCAGAAGGCGATCCTGCACGGCCACGACGAGCAGGTCCACATCCGCTACAGCAACCGTTATGGCAGGCAGCGGTCCTACTACACCGATTTCGAGGGCGTGATCCCCTGGGTCCAGCGCCGGCACGCCGAGTCGGAGAGCGACGCCAGCCGGGAGCGGTTCGAGGGCTTCATGCGCGAGGTGCCCTGCCCGGCGTGCAAGGGCCGCCGCCTCAAGCCGGTCTCGCTGGCCGTGACCGTGGGGGACGCCTCGATCGCCGAGGTCTCGGGCATGTCGATCGCCGACTGCTCGAAGTTCCTGTCCGGCCTGCGGCTGTCGGAGCGGGACATGCAGATCGCCGAGCGGGTGGTCAAGGAGATCAACGCACGGCTGGGCTTCCTGCTCGACGTCGGCCTCGACTACCTCACGCTCGACCGGGCCGCCGGCACGCTGGCGGGCGGCGAGGCGCAGCGGATCCGGCTGGCCACCCAGATCGGCTCCGGCCTGGTCGGCGTGCTGTACGTGCTCGACGAGCCGTCCATCGGCCTGCACCAGCGGGACAACCAGCGCCTGCTGGAGACGCTGATCCGGCTGCGCGACATGGGCAACACGCTGATCGTGGTCGAGCACGACGAGGACACGATCGCCGCCGCCGACTGGGTTGTCGACATCGGCCCCGGCGCGGGCGAGCACGGCGGCCAGGTCGTCGTGTCCGGCACCGTGCAGGACCTGCTCGCCAGCGAGGAGTCGCTGACCGGCGCCTACCTGTCGGGCCGCAAGGCGATCACCGTGCCGGAGATCCGGCGTCCGCGGGATAAGAAGCGGCAGCTCGTCGTGAAGGGCGCCCGTGAGCACAATCTGAAGGGCGTGGACGTCGAGTTCCCGCTCGGCGTCTTCACCGCGGTCACCGGCGTCTCGGGGTCCGGCAAGTCCACGCTGGTCAACGACATCCTGTACGCCGCGCTGGCCAAGGAGCTGAACGGCGCGAAGACCGTGCCCGGACGGCACTCCCGGGTCGTCGGCACCGACCTGGTCGACAAGGTCGTCCACGTCGACCAGTCGCCGATCGGCCGTACGCCGAGGTCCAACCCGGCGACGTACACCGGAGTGTTCGACCACGTGCGCAAGCTGTTCGCGGCCACGACCGAGGCGAAGGTCCGTGGTTATCTGCAGGGCCGGTTCAGCTTCAACGTCAAGGGCGGGCGCTGCGAGGCGTGCGCCGGCGACGGCACCATCAAGATCGAGATGAACTTCCTGCCGGACGTCTACGTCCCCTGTGAGGTCTGTCACGGCGCCCGGTACAACCGGGAGACGCTTGAGGTCCACTACAAGGGCAAGACGATCTCCGAGGTCCTCGACATGCCGATCGAGGAGGCGCTGGAGTTCTTCGAGGCGATCCCCGCCATCCGCCGTCACCTGCAGACGCTCAACGACGTCGGTCTCGGTTACGTACGGCTGGGCCAGCCCGCGACCACGCTGTCCGGCGGCGAGGCGCAGCGGGTGAAGCTCGCCTCCGAGCTGCAGCGGCGCTCGACCGGCCGCACGGTCTACGTGCTGGACGAGCCCACCACCGGCCTGCACTTCGAGGACATCAGGCGGCTGCTCGGCGTGCTCAACCGCCTCGTGGACGCCGGCAACACCGTGATCGTCATCGAGCACAACCTCGACGTCATCAAGACCGCCGACTGGATCATCGACATGGGACCCGAGGGCGGGTCGGGCGGTGGCAGGGTCATCGCCGCAGGCACGCCCGAGGACGTCGCCCGGGTCGAGGAGAGCCACACCGGCGCGTTCCTGCGCAAGATCTTGGGCGTATGAGTATTCGTCTCATTATTTCTCCCTACTCTTCTCCTTTCGACCGCGTCACTCTGAACCGGCCACGGGGTGATGGCCGTACCTGAGGACACACAGGGTGACGCGTCGCACAGGGGAAGGACCCGGGGCCGTGTGCGTCCCGGGCCGCCGCATCAGGGAAGGATGAGCATGACGGATACGACACGCCGGGCCGTGATCTTCGGTGCCGGAGGCGCCGGGCTGGCCGTGGCGCTGAGCGCGTGCGGCGCCTCCGGTGACACGACGGCGTCGGCGGACCAGGGCGGTGCGCAGGACGGCCAGGACCAGGCGGCGCAGGGCGGGGGCGAGCTCGCGAAGACCTCCGACATCCCCGAGGGGGGCGGCAAGGTCTTCAAGGACCAGGACGTCGTGGTCACGCAGCCTGCGGCCGGCGAGTTCAAGGCGTTCAGCGCGACCTGCACCCATCAGGGCTGCCCGGTCGCCAGCGTCTCGAACAACGAGATCGTCTGCCCGTGCCACGGCAGCAGGTTCAGCGCCAAGGACGGCTCCGTGACGAACGGCCCGGCGGCCAGGCCGCTCGCCGAGCGGAAGATCACGGTGAGCGGCGACAGCATCACCCTCGCCTGACAAGGGCTGCCGGACCCGCTCGTCCGGGTTCGCCTGTCTGGGCTCGGTGCTCACGCTCGATGTCCGGGCTCGATGTCCGGGCTCGATGTCCGGGCCTGCCGTTCGGGCCCGATGTCGGGACCGACTGGTCGGCCTCGTGCCTCGCGGCCGACGGCGAGAGCACTCACTCGTCTGAGGGTGCCAAGGGACACCGCCGCCCGTCATCGCGCGGAAGCCGGTGCGATGGCGGGCGGCACGTCATGCAAGGCGTCAGGGGGCGATTGTGAACGGCTCGCCGACCGGTCGGGTGAGTTTGGCGGCCACGGCGTCGAGAACCCAGTCGAGGCCGGTCGCGAAGGACGCCTCGGGCTCCACCTCCGTGCCGTCGTGCACGAACTTGGTCAGCGCCGGGAAGCGGCCCGTGGCCAGCATCCGCGTCACGTGCGGGCCGGAGGCGTGCTGCCACTCCCGGTCGGACAGGCCCGTGGCGCGCTCGGCCCGCAGGTTCGCGATCTCGCGCCTGATCGCGCCGATGACGTAGGCGTTGACGACTTCCACGGCGCGTATGACGGTGTCGAGGTCGGTGAGGCCGTCGAAGGCGGCCAGCGTGGCCTCGGTCACCGCGAGGGCGTTCGGGCCCAGGGACGGGCGCCCGCCGAGCAGGTCGGCCAGCCATTCGTGACGGAGGCCGGCCTGACGGGTGCGGTGGGCGAGGCCGTGCAGCGCCTCCCGCCAGTCGCCGGGCCGCTCCCCGGGGAGGATCTCGGCGTACACCTCGTCCACCATGAGGTCGAACAGCTCCTCCTTGGTGGAGATGTATCCGTACAGCCGCATCGGGCCGACGTCCAGCCGGGCGGCGACCTTGCGCAACGACACTGCCTCCAGCCCGCCCTCGTCGGCCAGCGCGATGGCGGCGGCGACGATCCGCCCCCGGTCGAGCGGCGCGGGCCGAGTCGGCGGCTCCGGCCGGTCCCACACAGTCATGCGTACATCGTACTGTTGCGATACGCCGTCTCGTCAAAATACAGTGTATCGACATGAGACAACGTATCGCCGTTATCGGCGCCGGTCCCGCCGGCCTCACCTTCGCCCGCGTCCTGCACCGTCATGATCACCCCGTCACCGTCTTCGAACGCGATCCCGCCCCCGACGCCCGCCCCCAGGGCGGCACGCTCGACCTGCACAGAAATCTCGGCCAGCTCGCGATGAGCAAGGCGGGACTGCTGGAGGAGTTCCAGGCGCTGTCCCGTCCCGAGGGGCAGGCCATGCGCATCCTGGACACGGACGGGACCGTCCTGCGTGACTGGCCGCACAATCCGGATGACGACGCCAATCCCGAGATCGACCGCGGGCGGCTCCGCGACCTGCTGCTCGGTTCCCTGGACGTCCAGTGGGGACGGGGCGTGACGGAGGTGGTGCCGGGCACCCCGGACGGCGTGCTGGTCCGTTTCGCGGACGGGCGGCAGGAGACGTTCGACCTCGTGGCCGGCGCGGACGGCGCCTGGTCTCGGGTCCGCCCGGCGGTCTCGTCCGTGACGCCGCATTACACCGGCGTCACCACCGTCGAGACCTCGATCGACGACGTCGACGTCCGCCACCCCGGCCTCGCGCGGCTGATCGGCGACGGTTCGGTCGCCGTGTACGGCGTGAACCGCGGCGTCGTCGCCCAGCGCAACAGCGGCGGCCACGTCAAGGTGTACGCCCAGTTCCGTGCGCCGCTGGACTGGCACGCGAACCCGGACGCGAACCCGGACGCGGGGCCGGACCAGGCCGGCGCCGAGACCCTGCGTTCGCGCGTGCTGGCGCTGTTCGACGGCTGGTCCGCTCCCGTCCTCGACCTTCTCCGTCACGGCACCGCGTTCGTCCACCGACCTCTGTACGTCCTGCCCGTGGGGCACACCTGGGCCCACGTCCGCGGGGTGACGCTGCTGGGCGATGCCGCCCATCTGATGCCCCCGCTGGGTGTGGGCGCGAACCTCGCGATGCTGGAGGGCGCCGAACTCGCCGAGGCCGTCGCCACCGCCTCCGGCCACGACGATCTCGACAGGGTCGTGCGCGCCTTCGAGGAGCAGATGTGGGCGCGGGCCGGCAGGTGGGCGAAGTTCGCGACGGCCGGTCTGGAACGCCTCGTGAGCCCGGATCCTGCCGACGCCATCGCCCTCTTCGACGAGGTCAACGCGTCCTGACCGCCGGTCGATCGCGGGCGGAGGCGCGCCGGCACCGCGCACGGCTGCACAGGTGCCCCGCAGCCGGAGCCGGCTGACGTGACATCCGTGATCTACGGCGTAAAGGCCGTGGCCCGGCTCCGCCGGGGACGGCGGGATTGTCGGCGTGGACCAGTAGTCTTTGGGTGTGGCGGATCCGGCAACTTATCGACCGGCGCCCGGATCGATCCCTGAGTCGCCAGGCGTCTATCGCTTCCGCGACCCGGGCGGCCGGGTGATCTACGTAGGCAAGGCGAAGAGCCTGCGGCAACGGCTCAACTCCTACTTCGCGGACTTCGCCGGCCTGCACCCGCGGACGCAGACCATGCTGACGACCGCGGCGTCCGTGGACTGGACGGTGGTCGGCACCGAGGTCGAGGCGCTCCAGCTCGAATACTCCTGGATCAAGGAGTTCGACCCCCGGTTCAACGTCAAGTATCGCGACGACAAGTCGTACCCGTACCTGGCCGTGACGATGGGGGAGGACTTCCCCCGGGTGCAGGTGATGCGCGGGGCCAAGCGGAAGGGCGCCCGATATTTCGGGCCCTACTCGCACGCCTGGGCCATCCGGGAGACCGTCGACCTGCTGCTGCGCGTCTTCCCCGTACGGACCTGCTCGGCGGGAGTCTTCAAGCGGGCGGGGCAGATCGGGCGACCCTGCCTGCTGGGATACATCGACAAGTGCTCCGCGCCCTGCGTCGGCCGGGTCACCCCCGAGGAGCATCGGGCCCTCGCCGAGGACTTCTGCGACTTCATGGCCGGCAACACCGGCCGCTTCATCAAGCGGCTGGAGCGCGAGATGCGCGAGGCGGCGGCCGTGGAGGAGTACGAGCGGGCCGCGCGGCTGCGCGACGACATCCAGGCGCTGCAACGGGCCCTGGAGAAGCAGACCGTCGTGCTCGGCGACGACACCGACTGCGACGTGATCGCCCTGGCCGAGGACCCGCTTGAGGCGGCGGTCCAGGTCTTCTACGTGCGTGGCGGCCGGATCCGCGGGCAGCGCGGCTGGGTGGTCGACAAGGTCGAGGAGGCCACCCCCGGCGAGCTGGTGGAGCAGTTCCTGCTGCAGATGTACGGCGAGGCGACGATTCCCCGCGAGATCCTCGTGCCCGCGCGGCCCCCGGACGAGGCCGCGCTGATCGAGCTGCTGAGCGAGCAGCGGGGCTCCCGCGTCGACCTGCGAGTTCCCCAGCGCGGCGACAAGAAGAGCCTCATGGAGACGGTGGAGCGCAACGCCAAGGAGTCACTCGCCCAGCACAAGCTGCGCCGCGCGAGCGACCTGACCACGCGCAGCCGGGCCCTGCAGGAGATCGCCGACGCCCTCGACCTCGACCAGGCGCCGCTGCGCATCGAGTGTTACGACGTGTCGCACATCCAGGGCGAGAACGTCGTGGCCTCGATGGTGGTCTTCGAGGACGGCCTGGCCCGCAAGAGCGAATACCGCCGCTTCTCCATCAGGAGCACGGAAGGCGATGTGGCCTCGATCTACGAGGTCATCTGCCGGCGCTTCAAGCGCTACCTGGAGGAGCGGGCGGCGACCGGCGAGCTGGACGCCGAGACGGACGACGAGGCAGGGCGCGACGTGGCACGGCCCGGCGCGGCGGTGAACGGCGTGGCCGCGAATGGCGCGGTGCGCGATGGAGCAGGGCCCGCCGCGGCGGCGCGCGATGGAGCAGGGCCCGCCGCGGCAGCGCGCGATGAAGCAGGGGGCGGCGAGGACGAGGACGACGCGGGCGAGCCCGACGCGAACGGATACGGATCGGCCGGGCGCGGTGGCGCGGCGACGCCGATCGACCCGGAGACCGGCCGGCCCCGCAAGTTCGCCTACCCGCCCAACCTCGTTGTGGTGGACGGCGGCCCCGCGCAGGCGGCGGCGGCCCAGCGTGCTCTGGACGAGCTCGGGATCGACGACATCGCCGTGTGCGGGCTGGCCAAGCGGCTGGAGGAGGTCTGGCTGCCCGGTGACGACCAGCCGGTGATCCTTCCGCGCAGCAGCGAGGGTCTTTACCTGTTACAACGCGTCCGTGACGAAGCACACAGGTTCGCTATCACCTACCATCGGACGAAGAGGTCGAAATCGCTCAAGGAGAGCGCGCTCGACCACGTGCCGGGTCTCGGCCCGGCACGCCGTCAGGCACTGTTGCGGCACTTCGGCTCGGTGAAGCGGCTGCGGGAGGCGAGCGCGGAGGAGATTCGCGAGGTCCCCGGCATCGGCCGTGCGACCGCCGAGGCCATCGTCGCGGCGCTGCGCGGTGAGAGCCCGTCCCCCGCGGGGCAGGGGTCCTGAGGTGCTCGCGCGAGCACCCCGGCGTGTCCCGCGCAAGCCTGAGCAGAAGGCCACGGCGGAAAGCCGGGGCGGAATGCAGGAGGCGCGGCAGGCCGGGCCAGGCCGGGCCAGGCCGGGGCAGACGGCAGGGCCGGCAGGCCCGGGAAGATGGCAGGGCGCAGCGGGCCAGGCCGGGCAGAGGGCGGGATGCGGCAGGCAGGGCGCGTCGGAGTCGCCCGGCGTGGCGGTGGCGCGATCAGGTGAAGAGGTGTCATGCTCCGGCACCAGAGGTCCCTCCCCCGGGGAGCGGGCCCGGTCCCCGGCGTACGGGCCGGCCATTCCGGCGTGGGCGGCGGACGACGGACGGGGCCGGCCGGGCGGCGGACGGGGCTGACGTTGGGCGGGCTGACATGAGTGGGCTGACATGGGCGGCAAGGCGGTGAGCGGGCGATGAGCACGACTGAGCCGGCATTCGTGGTGATCACCGGAATGTCGGGGGCGGGGCGCAGCACCGCTGCGAAGGCCCTGGAGGACCTCGGCTGGTTCGTGATCGACAACCTGCCGCCGGGGCTGCTGTCCTCGCTCGCCGAGGAGGCGGGCCGGGTGAACATGGCGACCGACCGCGTCGCCGCCGTGGTCGACGTGCGCAGCCTCGCCTTCACCACCGACCTGAACGCGGCGATCGAGGAGCTCGACGGGCGCGGTGTCGGCGTCCGCGTGGTGTTCCTCGAGGCCAGCGACGAGGAGCTGGTCCGCAGGTTCGAGAACGTGCGGCGTCCCCACCCCCTCCAGGGCGACGGGCGGCTGGTCGACGGCATCGACCGCGAGCGCGGCATCCTGCGCGAGGTCCGCGCCAACGCCGACCTCGTCATCGACACGTCCCTGCTGAACGTCCACGAGCTCCGCAAGAAGATCGTGTCGTTCTTCGGCGGCGAGGACCGCCCGGGGCTGAAGGTGAACGTGGTGTCCTTCGGCTACAAGTACGGCCTGCCGGTCGACGCCGATCTCGTCGTGGACTGCCGGTTCCTGCCCAATCCCCACTGGGTGCCGGAACTGCGGCACATGACCGGGCTCGACGCCCCCGTGCGCGATTATGTGCTCGGTCAGCCCGGGGCCAAGGAGTTCCTCGACGGATACGAGGAGGTCTTCGGCATCGTCGCCGCCGGGTATGCGCGTGAGGGCAAGGGGTACGCCACTCTCGCGGTGGGCTGCACCGGAGGCAAGCACCGCAGCGTCGCGATGGCCGAGCAGCTCGGCGCCCGTCTGCGTGAGCGCGGCATGGACGTCCAGGTCAGCCACCGGGACACGGGCCGCGAGTGACGGCCCCCGCCCGGGCCGCCGGCCGGGCCTTCCGCCGGTCCGGGGGCGCGACCGCGTACGGCAAGCTCCGGCCGGCGCCGGGGCCGGGCCGATCAGCACGACATGAGCGCCACGGCTCCGCAGGGCGGTGCTCGTGGCGAGGCGAGGAGGACGATGAAGGATTCCGCCCCGGAAGAACCCGCGGACCCCTCCGTCCCCGATCAGCCAGGGAAATCCCCCACATCCATCCCCACCCCCGGCAGGCCGATGTTTCCCCCGAACCCCGCAACCGCCGTGAGGGGCCCCAAAGTCGTCGCGCTCGGCGGCGGCCATGGCCTGTACGCCTCCCTGTCGGCCCTCAGGACCGTCACGGACGACCTGACGGCGGTGGTGACGGTCGCCGACGACGGCGGCTCCAGCGGCCGTCTCCGGCGCGAGCTGGGGGTCCTGCCGCCCGGTGACCTGCGGATGGCGCTCGCGGCCCTGTGCGGCGACGACGAGTGGGGCCAGACCTGGAGCGAGGTCGTCCAGCACCGTTTCAGGAGCGAGGGGGAGCTGCACGGGCACGCCGTCGGCAACCTCCTCATCGTCGCGCTCTGGGAGCTGCTCGAAGACCCTGTCGTGGGCCTGGAATGGGTGGGCCGGCTGCTCGGCGCGCACGGCCGGGTGCTGCCCATGGCGTCCGTGCCGCTCGACATCCAGGCGGAGGTCGAGCTGGACGGCACGATCACGACGGTGCGCGGGCAGGTCGCCTGCGCGCTGACGCCCGGGCGGGTGCGCTCGATCTCGCTGCTGCCGTCCGACCCGCCCGCCTGCCCCCAGGCGATCGAGGCGATCGAGGCGGCCGACTGGGTGGTGTTCGGGCCGGGCTCATGGTTCACCAGCGTGCTGCCGCACCTGAAGGTGCCCGAGCTCGCCCGGGCGCTGCACGAGACGAGCGCCAGGCGGCTGGTGATCCTCAACCTCGCGCCGCAGGCGGGGGAGACCGACGGCTTCTCTCCGGAACGGCACCTGGAGGTGCTCAGGGAGCACGCCCCCGCACTGGTGGTCGACGCGGTGATCGCCGACGACGATGTGGTCGCCGACCCGGGCGCGCTGGAGAAGGCGGCGGGGTCGATGGGCGGGCGTGTCGTTTTGGCCGATGTGGCCGCCCATGACGGATCTGCGCGGCACGACGGACCACGTCTTGCCGCTGTCCTGGATGAGATTTTCCGTGAGAAGCGGTGATTGCGTGCTCGTCAGGTGCGAGAGACTGACGGGCAGAGTCTGTCTGGGGGAGGACACGAGCTGATGGCCATGACGGGTGTGGTGAAAGACGAGCTGAGCCGCCTTCCGGTGCTCAAGCCCTGCTGCCGCAAGGCGGAGGTTTCGACCCTGCTGCGGTTCGCCAGCGGGCTGCACCTGGTGGGCGGGCGCATCGTGATCGAGGCCGAGCTCGACACCAACGCCACCGCCCGCAGGCTGATCAAGGACATCGGCGAGGTCTTCGGGCACAAGGCCGAGGTGCTGGTCCTGGCCCCCGCCGGTCTCCGCAAGGGCTCGCGCTACGTCGTGCGCGTCTACAAGGACGGCGAGGCGCTGGCCCGGCAGACCGGCCTCATCGACAACCACGGCCGGCCCGTACGCGGTCTGCCCCGGCAGGTCGTGTCCGGGGCCACCTGCGACGCGGAGGCGGCGTGGCGGGGCGCGTTCCTCGCGCACGGCTCGCTGACCGAGCCCGGCCGGTCGATGTCGCTGGAGGTGACCTGCCCCGGGCCGGAGGCGGCGCTGGCCCTGGTCGGCTCGGCCCGGCGGCTGAAGATCCACGCCAAGGCCCGCGAGGTGCGCGGCGTCGACCGCGTGGTCGTGCGCGACGGCGACGCGATCAGCGCGCTGCTGACCCGGCTCGGCGCCCACGACAGCGTGCTGGCCTGGGAGGAGCGGCGGATGCGCCGCGAGGTGCGGGCCACCGCCAACCGCCTGGCCAACTTCGACGACGCCAACCTGCGCAGGTCGGCCAGGGCGGCCGTCGCCGCCGGCGCGAGGGTGCAGCGGGCGCTGGAGATCCTCGGCGACGACGCCCCCGAGCACCTGGTGATCGCCGGGCGGCTGCGGGTGGAGCACAAGCAGGCGTCGCTGGAGGAGCTCGGCCAGATCGCCGACCCGCCGCTGACCAAGGACGCCATCGCCGGGCGCATCCGGCGGCTGCTCGCGATGGCCGACAAGCGAGCCCAGGACCTCGGCATCGCCAACACCGAGGCGAACCTCACCGCCGACATGCTGGCGCAGTAGCCCGCGGAGGGCGTGAGCAGGCCCGGGCGGCCGGGCCGGTGCGCCGTCCCGCCCTTCCCGTCGCACCGCCCCACGCCTGGTTGTGAGCCCTGTTCGCGTGCCCTGTTCGTGTGCCCTGTTCGTGTGCCCCGTTCGTGTGCCCTGTTCGTGTGCCCGCTCATGGGCCCCGGGGAGGGGGCGCCGAGGGGGTGTGGCGGGGCCGCCGCGGCGCGGGAAGGGCCCGTTCACCGGCTCGTCCTGCCTGACACGCCGTCAAAGAGCGGCCCGGTGGTCTACACCAATTTGGGTCCGATAAGGTCTGTCATTGAGGTTTAACACAGCCCTGGCGCCGGTACGCCGGCGCACGACGTACGAGGAGATCGGATCCGTGAGCATCCGCGTAGGCGTCAACGGCTTCGGCCGTATCGGCCGTAACTTCTGGCGCGCTGTGGCGGCCAGCGGCAAGGACATCGAGGTCGTCGCCGTCAACGACCTCACCGACAACGCCACGCTGGCCCACCTGCTGAAGTACGACAGCATCCTGGGCCGCCTGCCGTACGAGGTGAAGGCCTCGGCGGACGAGATCACCGTTGACGGCAAGGCGATCAAGGCGTTCGCCGAGCGCGACCCTGCCAAGCTGCCCTGGGGCGACCTGGGCGTGGACGTCGTCGTCGAGTCGACCGGTCTGTTCACCGACGCCACCAAGGCCAAGGTGCACGCCGACAACGGCGCGAAGAAGGTCATCATCTCCGCTCCGGCGAAGAACGAAGACGTGACGATCGTCATGGGCGTCAACCACGAGAAGTACGACGCGGCCGCTCACACGATCATCTCCAACGCCTCCTGCACCACCAACTGCCTGGCCCCGATGGCCAAGGTCATCAACGACACCTTCGGCATCGAGAAGGGTCTGATGACCACCATCCACGCCTACACGCAGGACCAGAACCTGCAGGACGGCCCGCACAAGGACCTGCGCCGCGCCCGCGCCGCCGCGCTGAACATCGTCCCGACCTCCACCGGCGCCGCCAAGGCCATCGGCCTGGTCCTGCCGGAGCTGAAGGGCAAGCTCGACGGTTACGCGCTGCGCGTGCCGATCCCGACGGGCTCGGCCACCGACCTCACGGTCGAGGTCGGCCGCGAGACCACCGTCGAGGAGGTCAACGCCGCGCTCAAGGCCGCCGCCGAGGGCTCGCTCAAGGGCTACCTCAGCTACACCGAGGACGAGATCGTCTCCAGCGACATCGTCACCGACCCGTCGTCCTGCATCTTCGACGCCGGCCTCACCAAGGTCATCGGCAACCAGGTCAAGGTCGTCGGCTGGTACGACAACGAGTGGGGCTACTCCAACCGCCTCGTGGACCTCATCGAGTACGTGGGCGCCTCCCTCTGATGATCGGAATCGACGAGCTCGACGTGAAGGGCCGGCGCGTGTTCGTGCGCGCCGACCTCAACGTCCCCCTCGACGGGGAGACGATCACCGACGACGGTCGCATCCGGGCGTCGGTGCCGACGATCAAGAAGCTGGTCGAGCGCGGCGCGAAGGTCATCGTCGCCGCCCACCTCGGCCGCCCCAAGGGCTCCGTCACGCCGAAGTACTCGCTCGCCCCGGTCTCCCGGCGGCTGGCCGAGCTGCTCGGCCAGGACGTGGCGTTCGCCACCGACGTGGTCGGCGAGTCCGCGCAGAGCGTGGTGGCGGGTCTGCAGGACGGGCAGGTCGCCCTCCTGGAGAACCTGCGCTTCGAGCCGGGTGAGGAGTCCAAGGACGACGCGGTCAGGGGCGAGTTCGCCGACAAGCTGGCCGCCCTCGCCGAGCTGTACGTCGGCGACGGCTTCGGCGCGGTGCACCGCAAGCACGCCAGCGTCTACGACCTGCCCAAGCGGCTGCCGCACGCGGCGGGCGACCTGATCCTCGCCGAGGTCGAGGTGCTGCGCAAGCTCACCGAGGACCCGGCCAGGCCGTACGTCGTCGTGCTGGGCGGCGCGAAGGTCTCCGACAAGCTCGGCGTCATCGCGAACCTGCTGTCCAAGGTCGACCGCCTGCTCATCGGCGGCGGCATGGCCTACACGTTCCTGAAGTCCCAGGGACACGAGGTGGGCAAGTCGCTGCTGCAGGAGGACCAGATCGACCAGGTCAAGGGCTTCCTCGAAGAGGCGGCCTCGCGCGGGGTCGAGCTGGTGCTGCCGGTGGACGTGCTGGCCGCCACGGAGTTCGGCCCCGACGCGCCGTACGAGGTCGTGGACGCCACCGCGATCCCGGCCGACCGCGAGGGCCTGGACATCGGCCCCCGCACCCGTGAGCTGTTCGCCTCCAAACTGGCCGACGCGCAGACCGTGTTCTGGAACGGCCCGATGGGCGTGTTCGAGTTCGACGCGTTCTCCGGCGGCACCCGCGCGGTGGCCGAGGCGCTGGTGAACTCCAAGGCGTTCACCGTGGTCGGCGGCGGCGACTCGGCGGCGGCCGTGCGCAGGCTCGGCCTGCCCGAGGACGGCTTCTCGCACATTTCCACCGGTGGCGGCGCGAGCCTCGAGTATCTCGAAGGCAAGACGCTGCCCGGACTCGCGGCGCTGGAGGAGTAGATGGCCCGCAAGCCGCTGTTCGCCGGCAACTGGAAGATGAACCTCAACCACCTTGAGGCCATCAACCTGGTGCAGAAGCTGGCGTTCACGCTCACCGACCGCGACTACGACAAGGCGGACGTCGCGGTCATCCCGCCGTTCACCGCCCTGCGCAGCGTGCAGACGCTCGTGGACGCCGACAAGCTCCGCATCGCCTACGGCGCCCAGGACCTGTCGGCGCACGACTCCGGCGCGTACACCGGGGAGATCTCCGGGGCCATGCTGGCCAAGCTCGGCTGCACGTACGTGCTTGTGGGGCACTCGGAGCGGCGGCAGTACCACGGCGAGGACGAGGCGCTGTGCAACGCCAAGGTCAAGGCCGCCTACCGGCACTCGCTGACGCCCATCCTGTGTGTGGGCGAGGGGCTGCCGGTGCGCCAGGAGGGCCGGCACGTCGAGCACACGCTGGCGCAGCTCGACGGTGCGCTGGAGGGCGTGCCCGCCGAGCAGGTGAAGTCCATCGTGATCGCCTATGAGCCGGTCTGGGCGATCGGCACCGGCGAGGTCGCCACGCCGAAGGACGCCCAGGAGGTGTGCGGCGCCATCAGGACGCGACTCGCCGAGCTTTACGGTGACGATGTGGCCTCTGTTGTCCGTATCCTTTACGGTGGCTCGGTGAAGTCGGACAACGTCGCCGGCATCATGGCGGAGACCGACATCGACGGCGCCCTCGTGGGAGGGGCCAGCCTCGACGCGGGAGAATTCGCCAAGATCTGCCGATTTGGCGAGTCCGCCGGTTAGCTGAGCCGTTTGGGGGGTGCGACTTGACATCAGGACGTACCCTCGAAGAACACAATTGAATCGTCACGCCGATGGCACATCGTGCATCCGCACGTCGGTGACATCGTGCACACGCGTCGTGCACGCCCGGACATAGGAACAGGTCTACGGTGACAATCGGAATCTCCATCGCCCTCATCCTGTCGAGCGCTCTGATGGTGCTGCTCGTCCTGCTCCACAAGGGCAAGGGCGGCGGCCTGTCCGACCTGTTCGGAGGCGGGTTCTCGTCCTCCTTCGGCGGTTCGTCGGTGGTGGAGCGTAACCTGGACCGTCTCACCATCATCACCGGCATCGTCTGGTTCGTCTGCATCATCGCGCTGGGCCTGCTGCTCAAGCCGTAGCGGACGGCCTCCGGCCACGCGTGACAGAGATTCACCTCCCCCCGTCCGCGGGGCGATCGAGCAAGGAGTTCATCGGTGGGTAGTGGCAACGCGATCCGTGGCAGCCGAGTCGGCGCCGGCCCCATGGGAGAGGCCGAACGCGGCGAGGCCGCCCCCCGTGTGCGGGTCTCGTTCTGGTGCGCGAACATGCACGAGACGCGCCCGAGCTTCGCCAGCGACGCGGCCGTTCCCGAGTTCTGGGACTGCCCGCGGTGCGGCCTGCCGGCCGGGCAGGACCAGTCGAACCCGCCTGCTCCGCCGAAGAACGAGCCGTACAAGACGCACCTCGCGTACGTGAAGGAGCGCCGCAGCGACAAGGACGGCGCGCAGATCCTCGCCGAGGCGCTGGAGCGGCTGCGCTCCTCCTCCCGCCCGATCTACTGATCCGGACACCCGTGTAGGCCCTTTCCGCTCAGGCGGGGAGGGCCTTTCACATGTCCGCGGGCTCCCGCTCGGCGGCGCGGTAAGCGGCCGTGGCGATGTGGGCGGATGTGGGCGGATGTGGGCGAACGAGTGGTCGAGCGGGCCGGCGTCGCCGGTGGTTCCAGGCCGGCCCGCTCGTTCCGGTCATCCGCCGTGCACGGGCTCGCCGTCGAGGAACGTCATGACGACCTTGGTGGTCCAGATGTCCTTCGGGTCGAGGGCGAACGGGTCGCGGTCGAGCACGACGAGGTCGGCCGGGCGGCCCTCCTCGATCACCCCGGCGGGCGAGCGGTTGATCCAGGCCGATCCCTCGGTATAGGCCGTCATGATGGTCCGCAGGTCGAGGCTCTGCTCGGGGAGGAACGGGGTCTGGGCGGTGGGGTAGGTCGCGTGGACGGAACCGCCCGGCTCGGTGCGGTTGACCGCCACGTGCATGGCCTCCAGGGGGTTCGCCGAGGAGACCGGCCAGTCCGAGCCCCCGGCGAACCGGGTGCCGTGCCGTACGAGGTCGGCGAAGGGATACTGCCAGGAGGACCGCTCCTCGCCGAGGAAGGGGATGCACAGCTCGTCCATCTGCAGGTGGTGGGTGGCCCACAGCGCCTGGAGGTTGGCCGTCACCCCGAGCTCGGCGAAGCGCGGCATGTCCTGCGGCGTGATGATCTGCACGTGTGCGACGTGGTGCCGGTTGGCGGGGTCGGTGCCGGTCAGCGCGTCGAGCGCCTCGCGTACGGCCCGCTCACCGATGGCGTGGAAGTGCACCTGGAAGCCCAGGGAGTCGAGCTCCTTGACGTACCCGCCGAGCAGCGCCGGGTCGATGTACGACAGGCCGGTGCCGCCGCAGCGGCAGTAGGGCTCGATGACGGCGGCGGTGAAGTTCTCCGGGATGCCGTCCTGCATGATCTTGACCGAGGTCGCGCGGAACCGGTCCAGGCCCGCGGCGGACGCGCGCCGCTCCACCAGGCTCGGGATCTGCTCGGCGCCCTGCGCGCGGTCCCACCACAGGGCGCCGACCACGCGCGCCTTCAGCCGCCCGGAGGAGGCCGCGGAGATGTAGGTGGGCAGCTGGTCGTCCGACCCGGCGTACGACCCGACGATGGCGTCCTGCCAGCCGGTGATGCCCAGCGAGAACAGGTGGGCCTGCGCGTCCATCAGGGCGGCGTCGACGTCGGCCGGCGTGGGGCGGGGCGTGAGCAGGCCGACGAGGTCCATGGCGCCCTCGTGCAGCACGCCGCTCGGCGTGCCGTCCGGGTCGCGCTCGATGCGGCCGTCCGCGGGGTCGGGGGTGTCCTTCGTGATGCCGGCGAGCTCCAGGGCCCGCGTGTTGACCCAGGCGGCGTGGTGGTCGCGCTGCACGAAGTACGCCGGGCGGTCGAGGAAGTCGAGCTGCGACCGGTGGGGGAGGCCGCCGGGGAAGGCCGACATGTCCCAGCCGCCGCCGTCGATCCACGCCTTCTCCGGATTTCTCGTGGCATAGTCGGCGATCTTCGCGGTGTAGGCGTCGAGTCCGTACACCTCGGCCAGGTCGCACTTGGCCCGCTCGAGCCCGGCCTGCACGGGGTGGATGTGAGCGTCGGTGAACCCCGGCGTCAGCAGGCCGCCGCCGAGGTCCACCGGCTCGGCGTCCGGCGCGAGCCGTACGAGGTCGGACTCGGCGCCGACGGCGGCGATGACGCCGTCGCGGACGAGGACCGCCTCGGCGAAACCGCCGGGGACGAAGACACGGCCGCCGCGGAACAGGAGGGAGGAGCTCACAAATCAGCCTTTCAGTGCCCGGTGATCTTGTCGGCGATCCTGGCCAGTACGGACGTCCTGGTCATGCCCCTGCGTTCGCGGGCGTCGGCCAGGCGGTAGAGACGGTACATCGAATGGACGCCGAGCCAGCGCAGGGGCTCGGGCTCCCAGGCGCGCACCCGCCGGTCCACCCACGGCATCCGGGTCAGGTCGGTGTCGCGGCGCAGCACCAGGTCGCACAGCGTGCGCCCGGCGAGGTTGGTGGTGGTCACGCCGTGACCCGTGTAGCCGCCCGCCCAGCCGAGGCCGGTGGCCGGGTCCACGTGCACGGCCGAGCACCAGTCACGCGGCACGCCGAGCACGCCCGACCAGGCGTGCTCCACCCGTGACCCGGCGACGGCCGGGAAGAAGGAGACCAGCAGGTCCCACAGGGCGTCCACGGTCCAGTCGTGCGTGTGCCCCCGCTCGTCGACCCTCGATCCGTACAGGTAGGGCCTGCCGCGCCCGCCGAAGGCGATGCGGCCGTCGGCCGTCCGCTGGGCGTACATGTAGTAGTGCGCCATGTCGCCGAGCAGCTCGCGGCCCTGCCAGCCGAGCTCCGCCCAGACCTCCTCGGGCAGCGGCTCGGTGACGATCATGGAGCTGTTCATGGGCAGCCAGTCGCGGCGATGACCGGCGATGGTGGCGGTGAACCCCTCGGTGCAGCGCAGCACGTGGTCCGCCCGCACCGTGCCGTACGGCGTGACCGCCCGGCCCGGCGCGATCTCGGTGACGGGGGTCCGTTCGTAGATCTCGACGCCCAGGTCGCGTACGGCCCGCGCCAGGCCGCGGACGAGCTTGGCCGGCTGGATCCTGGCGCAGTGCGGGCTCCAGGTGGCCCCGGTGGCTCCCGCGATGCGCAGCCGGTCGTTCATCTCGTCGCTGGTCAGCAGCCGGACGTCGCCGGCGTCCCAGCCCCAGGCGCGCTGGCTCGTCAGCTCCTCGCGCAGCCGCAGGTCCTGCGCCGGGCCGCGCGCGACGGTGAGCAGGCCGCCCTTGACGATGTCGGCGTCGATGCCCTCCTCGCGGGCGACACGGATGACCTCGTCGATGGCCTCGAACATCGCGCGCTGCAGCCGCCGGGCGCCGTCCCGTCCGTGGGTCTTCGCGTACCGCTCGGGGGAGCCGGCCAGCGCGCCGGTCAGCCAGCCGCCGTTGCGTCCCGACGCGCCGAACCCGGCGAACTCCTTCTCGAGCACGACGATCCGCAGCGACGGGTCGGCCTTCTTCAGGTAGTAGGCGGTCCACAGCCCCGTGTAGCCCGCGCCGATCACGGCCACGTCGGCCTGCAGGTCGCCGCCCAGGGGCTCTCCGGGGGTGGGCACTCCCGGCGACCGATACCAGAAGGACACCTCGCCGTTGACGAAGCCGGGGGACAGGGGAGCTGTCATGGTGCACATCCTGCTATATCCGTGCTGATCTCGCTATTCGGCGACGGATGCCGTGGAGATCCAGCGGAACACATGCGGATAACCGTAGCTGTAACGTGGCACACCGACAGGAAACGACCGGCTCACCGCCGTGTAGCAAAGGTGTAACAGCGCTCCTGCACCCTGAAGACCAGCACAACGGAGGGGAGCGGGTAGCGATGGGGTTCTTCCGGATCCGTACGACCGTGGACGAGCGGCCCGGGCGGCTGGCGTCGCTGGCGACCGCCCTGGCCGACAAGGGCGGCAACATCCTCGGCCTCTCGGTGCAGCCCGACACGGACGGCACGGTCGACGAGTTCGTCACGGACATCCCCGCCTCCCCCGAGGCCGTACGCGAGGCGCTGGAGGCCGCGGGCGGGCGGCGGGTGCGGATCGTGCCCGCCACCGCGCACGAACTGACCGACGAGCCGACGCGCACACTGCTGCTCGCCGCCCGGCTGCGCACGGCCCCCTGGCGCCTGCCGGAGATCCTGGGCGAGCTGCTGCGCGCCGACGACGCCCGCTGGGTGTACGGCGCGAGCGCCGCGCTCGCGCGCAGCGAGGACGGCGACGGCGACGAGGGGGAGGCTGTCGAACTGCCCGACCCGGGCCTGCTCGTGGTGCCCGTGGCGCCCCGGCGGTCGATCCGGCTGCGCCGCTCCGGGCTCCCGTTCACCCTGACCGAGGCGGCCCGTGCCGCCGCGATGGTGAGGCTGGCGCAGCCGCCGGCCGAACCGTCCGCGGCCGAGGGGCCGGTGCGGCTCGCCGACGGCGCGGAGGTGCAGGTCAAGCCGCTGACCTCGCTCTACCGCGAGGCGCTGCGCGACCTGCACGAGCGATGCTCGCCCGAGACGCGCAGGTTCCGCTACTTCACCGCCAACCCCACCCTTCCGCCCCGCACGTTCGACCGGCTGTGCGACCGGTCCCGCGGCCAGTCGCTCGTCGCGGGGCACGACGGCCAGGTCGTGGCGCTCGCGTCGCTGATGTTCACCGCGGACCCGGGCATCGCGGAGATCGCCTTCCTCGTGGAGGACCGCTGGCAGGGCCGCGGGCTCGGCGGCCGCCTGGCCCGCATGCTCCTCGCCCAGGCCAGGGACCTCGGCTTCGCCGAAGTGCGGGCGACCCTCCTGTACGACAACACGCGCATGCGCAGGCTCTTGAGCTCCCTCGGCGCGACGCTCACCCACACCGAGGACCCTGGTGTGATGGAGACGCGGATCGCCGTGGGCGTGATGGCGACAGCGTCCCCGAGCTGACGCCCTCACGGGTGGTCCTCCTGGTCCGGCGTAGCTCAGGGCGCCGGACCAGGACGGATCGCCCCGGTCTACCGCCGCCCGCCGAACTCCCAGTCGTGCACCTCGATGGCGGCGTACCGGTCCCGGGTCAGGACGGCGCGTGCCGCGTCCGCGTCCGGTGCCCGGACCAGCGCCGCCGTACCCAGCCAGGCGGCGCCGTCGTCGGACAGCAGCGGCCCGTACGCGATCAGTTCGTCCCGATCGGTCGGCGGAACGAGGTCGGCGGCCTCCCCGGAGCCCAGACCCAGCACCAGATATCGGTTGCCGCCGTCCCGGCCGCCGGGAAAGTCCCACATGGTGCGTCCGAGCGCGTTGCGCCACCGCCGTATCATCACGTCCCGATACACCCCGGCCTGATAGTTGGGCTCGTCGAAGGCGAACGCACGCGCGGCGGCGGGATCGGGCAGGTCGACGATGTGCACGCTGCCGGTGGCGATGCCCGCGGCGCGGTCCAGAGTCGGGCCACGGGCGATCAACTCCGCGTCGAACCGGTCCATGTAGGACCAGTGGGCCTCCACCAGCTCCTCGCGCAGCGGGTCCGAGCCGGGCCGATCACGGTGATAACAGAAGAACTCCACGCGACGAGTGCCTATCACAGGGGAACGTCAGGGGGTACACGTGGTCTGTGGACTTCGACGAGGCGGCCGACCGGCTCTACGGCATGGTGCCCGAGGAGTTCACCTCGGCGCGTGACGCGCTGGCCAAGGAAGCGAAGGCGGCGGGGGACGCCGCGCTGGCCAAGCGGATCAAGGCGTTGCGCAAGCCCACCGTGGTCGCCTGGGCCGTCAACCGGACCGCCCGCGAACGGAGCCGGGAGCTCGGGCGGCTGCTCGACCTCGGACGGCGGCTGCGGGACGCCTGGCGCGCCCAGGACGCCGAGGCCCTGGCCGAGGCCGGTCGCGAACGGACCCCACTCGTCGCCCGTCTCGTCCGGTCCGTACGAGAGGAGGCGGAGGCGGCCGGGCATCCGCTGGCTCCGGCGGCCGACCTGGAGATCGAGCAGACCCTCGACGCCGCGGTGGTGGACGAGGACGCGGCCGAGCAGGTGCGCCTGGGCCGGCTGACCCGCCCTCTGAGCTACAGCGGCTTCACTCCCGCCCCTGTCGTGCGACCCGCCCCCGAACCGGCGGCGCGCAGGCAGGCGGCGCCTAAGGCCGGAGGCGACGAAGCGGAGCGGGAACGGCGGGAAGCCGAGCACGAGCGCCGCGTGAAGGAGCTGGAAGACGCCCTCGCCGAGGCCGAGCGGGCCGCCCGGGAGGCGGAGCGGGGCCGCGCCGACTGGGCGGCCGAACGGACGGAGGCCGAGCGCGAGCACGAGCGGCGTACGGCCAAGGTCGAGGCGCTCACGGACAAGCTGGCCAAGGCCAAGGAGAAGCTGAAGTCGGCAGAACACCGGCTGGAAGTCGTCCGCCGCGAGGAGACGAAGGCCGAACGCGCCGCCCGGTCCGCCCGCCAGCGCGCCGACCAGGCCCGTGCCGCCCTCGACGAGGCCCGATCAGGCCCCCCGTAGGGGGTTCTCCCTGCCCTCTTGTCGCCCATCTGTCCACACCTGCCCCTGCTTTGGTCCACAAGCGACACATCCGTCCCTGCCTCTCTTCTCCCGCTGGTGCGATGTGAGGTGCGGTTACTGATGCTTTCTTGTGCTGTGTCCTCAAGGCGAGGCTGCGCTCTCAGGGCGAGGCTGTTGAACGGGCCGGTGTCCGCCGGGCGGCGCCGCACCGCACCACCGCGCCCCGCCCGGCGCCGCGCCGCGCTCGCCCCGCCCGGCGCCGCGCCGCGCCGCGCCCGCCCCGCCCCGCGCCGCGCCGCGTCGACTAGGATCACCGGCACGCGACCGGCCACGCTCCCGAGTTTCGCCAAGCGCAACGCTACGTCTGGCGTCGGCAGACGGTGTGACCGGCCGCGCCGCCGCACCACCGCGCCGCCGCACCACCGCGCCGCCACACCACCGGGCCCACGCCACAGCTCCGCCGCGTCCCAGTCGTTCGCGGCGCTCACCCCCGCACCTCCGGCCTCATTCATGTAGTCGTCGGGCTTGTCCGAGGCGGTGGTAGGTGAAGGCCCAGCGGTCTTCGCCTACGTTGCGGCGGGTGTAGCGGTCGGGGTGCTGGTAGCGGTCGCGGTTGTGGAACTGGC
>NZ_VJVX01000060.1:0-51406 GCF_008033685.1 Microbispora sp. CSR-4 | reverse complement strand
CGACCTGGACTACGACGAGATCGCCGACGCCGTCGGCAAGAGCCAGGCCGCCGTCCGCCAGATCGCCCACCGCGCCCGCTCCCACGTCGCCGCCCGCCGCCCCCGCGACACCGTCCCCCCGGACCAGCCCCGCCACGCCCTCCAGGCCTTCAAACAGGCCGTCGAGACCGGCGACCTGCAACGCCTGCTCGACATCCTCGCCCCCGACATCGTCTTCCTGGCGGATGGCGGGGGACTCAAGCAGGCCGCCCCGACCCCCATCGTCGGCGCCGACCAGGTGGCCCACCTGCTGAGCAGGCTCGCTCCCGCGGCCTCACTGCAGCCCGCGCACGTCAACGGCCACCCCGCACTGATCATCCGGGCCGACGGCCACGTCGACACCGTCATCACCGTACGTATCGACGACGGCCTCATCACCGGCCTCTACGCCGTACGCAACCCGGAGAAACTGTCACACATGGAGCGGGAGATCACTGTCACCCGCTGAACCCGCCGCTCACGCGGGGGAGAGGACCGCACCGGTACGGCGAATCACGTCGTAAGGCTCGGTCGCCCACCCGATCAACCGCCTGACGATCTCGTTCAGGCCGCGGCCGAGCGCGTACTCGACATGCGGCGGCACCTCGGCACACGCGGCACGGCCGATCAGCCCGGGGGAGAGGTCACAGTACGTAACCGACCGGCCGGCCGCACCGCAGCGGGAGGCAGACAGAGGGAGCGGCCGGCCGGTTGCCGGGCTCGCCGTACGTCCCGGCTTCGGCGCCACACCAGCCGACGCGGGCGCGGGCCCGCTCATCGCGAGCACCGGTCGGATCGTGGGAGACGGCGACGCCTCGAGACGCGAACCGGAGGAACCAGAGGAGTGGCCGAACCAGCCAACTTGACATAATGTACATTATCGAGCAACGCCGGAAGGGGCTGTGGCCTGGGATTCAGGTGCGCGTGACGCCCATGCCCGCGCGGTCACCGCGGCGGAGGCCGTCAGCCGAGTTCCTCGGCCAGCGCGACGACGATTCCCTCGGGCCCGCGCAGGTAGCAGAGCCGGTACGCGTCCTCGTACTGCACGACGTCGCCGACGAGTTCGGCGCCGTGAGCACGCAGGCGCGCGATGACCTCGTCGATGTCGTCGACGGCGAACATGATGCGGCGGATGCCCAGCGTGTTCGCCGGGGCGTCCCGCGGCACACCGGCGATCGCCTCCGGCGTGTGGTATTTCGCCAGCTCGATCCGCCCGTGGCCGTCCGGGGTGCGCATCATCGCGATGTCGACGCTCTGGTCGTCGAGCCCGACGAGGCGTGCCGCCCACGGCCCTTCGATCAGCGCCTTTCCCTCCAGCTCCATGCCGAGTTCCACGAAGAAGGCAATGGCGGCCTCCAGGTCGTCGACGACGATGCCGACGTTGTCCATGCGCTGGATCGTCACGGTGGTCCCTCCTCTGTCGCGGTCACGGGCACCCCTGGGACGGAGCCGGCGCCGAATCCTCGACACCCAGATCCAAGATCTTTCCTGCCGGACGTATACGCCTCCACGGATGCGACAAATGCCACATCACTCCCTATACCGGACAGAAGGTGAATTCTGTCCGGTATAGGGAGTGATGTCCGCTCTTTCCATCGATGGCCGGATACTGACTGATCAGCCTCATGGTCCGCTTATGGTGCGACCATGAGCACCCACGACAGCGATCCGTTGCCTCAGGGAAGAGAACCCTTCGATCTCGCCGGCTACGTCCGGCGCACCAGAGGCCGTCCGTGCTTCATCTGCGCCATCCTGGCGGGCGCGCCCGGCTACGACCTTGAGCAGATCGTCTTCGAGGACGAGCACCACGTCGCTTTCCTGGATCGCTACCCCACGATGCCCGGCAAGGTCCTGGTGGCTCCCCGCGCCCACGTGGAGCATGCCGTCCGGGACCTTGACGAAGACGCCTACCTGCGGCTGATGCGGACGGTCCGCCGAGTCGCCCTGGCGGTCGAGGCGGTCGTCCCCTCCGAACGCACCTATCTGTTGTCCTTGGGCAGCCAACAGGGAAACGCCCACCTGCACTGGCATATCGCTCCCCTGCCTCCAGGAACTCCGTATGAGCAGCAGCAGTATCACGCTCTGATGACCGAGAACGGCGTGATTCCCTGGTCGGCGCAGCAGGCGGCCGACCTTGCCGGCCGCCTGCGCGCCGTCCTGTCCGAGGCCGGCGTGGACAGGTGACGACCGGCACGCGGTTGCCCAGTGCGCGTCGCTCCCCCGCAGGCCGGCCTGCTCACACGTGACGAGGCGGTGGGTTCAGGCGAGGTGCCGTTGGAAGAAGCGCAGTGAGCTGTCGATCTCGGACTCGGGGAGCTCGCCATGCCTGCCGGGGTTGGCGTGCAGGGTCTTGTCGGCCGAGGCGAAGGCGTCGAACAGTGCGAGGCCCTGAGCCCTCGGCACCCGTTCGTCGTCCCATTGCAGCAGGAACCGCACCGGCACGGTGACCCGTGCGCCGGCCTCGGCCGGCGCCGGCGCGCCGCCCAGGCCCAGCACCGCACACCGGATCCGGGGCTCGGCGACGACGAACGGAACGCCGAGGCCGCATCCCAGCGACACGCCCCAGTAGCCCACCGGGCCGCCGCCGACGTGGTCGAGCCGGCGGAGCGCCCGGAGCACCGCCCGCCATTCCGGGACGGTTTGGCGGGCCACGAGCGCCTGGAAGGCGGCGATCAGCGGAGCGAGCTCCTCCCCCGCCGCCACGCGAGCCTGATTCTCAGTAGCGATCTTGTCGTACCTCTCGTCCGTCGGACGGTCGCCGTGGCCGGGCACGTCCACCGCGGCGACGGCGAAGCCGCCCTCGGTGACGTAGCGGTGCGCGCGGGCGAGGATGTCGGGGTCCTTCTTGTGCCGGCCGCCACCGTGGCACATCAGGATGAGAGGACGAGCGCCTGTGGCGTTTTCCGGTGTCCAGAGCACGCCGGGGAGTGCATCGAGGGTGAAGAGTTGTTCGGTGACGCCGCCGGACGACGTGCAGGAGATGAAGCGCACAGCGTTTCACGCCTTTCGAGGATGCCTTTTCGCGGGCACTCCCCTAGGCGATGAGAAGGAGGGAGTCCCGACCTGTCACAGCGTTGATCGGTCTCACCTCCCTGGTTCGCCGCGATGCGCGGTGACGGTGAACATATCACGGCAGGACGGGCCTGTCCCCCGCCATGTTGTGAACCGGGACGGATGCGATGTTGCCGCATTCCCGAGGTGGCGATAACGTGAGCTTCGTGACTGCCGGGTCGGCCATGGGCCACAAGCGAGTGAGGCACCCGGCCACGGCGTGAGGGCCGGGCGGGCGCGAGGCCCGCCGCATCTTCGACCTCGTGATCTGAAATTCTTTCGACCGCGTATCGGCGCGGCCTGTCGCGTCGGCGCAATTCGCCGCCGCGCCGTCTCCTATGCCGCCGCGCGCGTTTCCGTCATTCCTTCACCACCGCCTGCGCTGATGCGGCGAGGCGGTCGGTTCGCCATGCCCGGAAAAGCCCCGCATCAAGAAATCCCGGCATCAAGAAATCCCTGCATCAAGAAAGTCCGGAACAAGAAAGCAGATAATGCCGCACGACTTCAATCAGCAGATCATCAAGGAATTCCGCGCCAACCGTGGCAAGGTGGGCGGCCCTTTCGAGGGGGCCAGGCTGCTCCTCCTGACCACCACCGGCGCACGTTCGGGGGTCCGCCGTACGGTCCCCCTGGGCTACCTGGATGACGAGGGAGGCCGGATGCTGGTCATCGCCTCGGCAGGCGGTGCGCCGCGCCACCCGGCCTGGTATCACAACCTGCGTGCCGATTCCCGCGTCACCGTGGAGACCGGCATCCTCACGATCGAGGCGGAGGCCGCCGTTCTGGAGGGCGAGGAACGCGATCGGCTGTTCGCCCGGGCGGTCGAAGCCGATGCCGGCTGGGCCGACTATGAGGTGCGGTCGGGCCGCGTGTTGCCCGTCGTGGCGTTGACCCCGCGCTCCGTTTCCTTCTCGGACCTGCCGGAAGGCGCCCCTTCGCCGCGTGACGGGGATCGTCTGCGCGTCGCTCAGGTCCCCGCCGCCTCCGGCGACCGCGCGGCCGTGATGACCGCGATGCAGTCCCTGTTCACCGGTGCACCGGCGCTCGGTGGCGATGTGACGCCCGCGCTCGCGCACACCGGAGGCGTTCCGGGGCTGTGGGTCAGCGCGGCGGGAGGGTCGGCTACCGGGGACGGCGTCACGCTGTACGTGCACGGAGGCGGTTTCGAGCGTGCCCAGCCGGCGCTGGAGCCTCTCATGGCCTGGCGGCTGTCGGAGGCCACCGGGCGTCCCGTGTTCAAGGTGGACCAGCGGCTGGCGCCCGCCCATCCGTATCCCGCCGCGTTGGACGACGTGGTGGCGGTGTATCGGAGCCTTTTGGAGCAGGGGGTGCCGGCCGATCGGGTCGTCGTGTGCGGCGAGTCGTCGGGCGGGACGCTCGTCCTGTCGGCGTTGCTGGCGCTCAAGGAGGCGGGTGATCCGCTGCCCGGTGCGGCGATCGCGGTCTCCCCGCTGACCGATCTGACCTTGTCGAGCCGGTCCCTGGACGTCAACGAGGGCGGGGATGTGATCGATCGCCGGGTGGCCGAACACGTCACCGTGCAGTATCTGGCCGGAGCGCCCGCCGATCGGGCGCCCCAGTCTCCGCTCCACGGGGATCTGCGCGACCTGCCGTCGCTGCTGCTCGTGGCCGGGACCGCCGAGGTGCTGCTGGACGACACGCGGCGCTTCGCGGCGGCCGCCGCGGCCGCTGATGTCGACGTGACCGTGGACCTGTACGAGGGCATGCCGCATGCCTTCCATGCGAGCGTGATGGCGCAGGACCCGCCTGCTGTGGCCATGACGTTCCTGCGCCGTCTCGCGGACTGGGTCGCCGGCACCCGGGCGGGGAGGGCGAGGTGACGCCGATCCGCCCGTGAAGACGCCTCTGACCGCCCGATCGGGACGAGCCGGCATCGTTCCCGGCCGATCGGGCGGCCGGGGCTCGTCTCAGCCTGTGGGCATGCCGATCTGGCCGCGTTCGAGCAGGGAGCGCAGCGTGGCGAGGACCTGCCGGGTGGCCTCCCCCGGGGAGCCGTCGAGGGTGTCTGCGACCAGGTCGGCCAGCGCGCCGGTGACGGTGGCCTCCGCCGCGTCGGCGAGCCGCGTGCCGTCGTCGGTCAGGGCCAGCAGGGAGGAGCGGCGGTCGGCCGGGGTGGGCCGGCGGACGACCCATCCGCGTTGTTCGAGGCGGTCGACGCCCTTGCTGGTCGCGCCGATGCCGACGGCGAACTCGGCGGCGAGGTCCGCGACGCGGGACCCGGGGTGGTCGCGCAGATAGCGCAGGGCCTCGAACTGGGAGGTGACGATGCCGTGCCGTTCCCGCAGCCGGTCGTTGAGGGCGTTGTAGAGGCGTGTCTCGCATCGGACGAGATCGGAGAAGAAGCTCTGGAGGCCGGCTGGGTCCCCGTTCGATTTAGATGCCACGGCATATAGTGTACGGGCATCTACTTCTGGCGGGAGCACCCATGAGCAAGCAACAACGCGCCCGGATCGACGCGATACTGCGACGGCCATGGCCCGAAGGGCCCCGGTCGGTCGAGGCCCTCCGAGCCGGCTTCACGGCGCTGATGGCGCAGATGATCGTGCCGGACGCCGTGCGCGTCACGCCGACGACGCTCGGCGACCGGCCCGCATTGCATGTCGAGCCGGACGAGGAGCGCCGCGCCGGGACGATCCTCTACTTCCACGGCGGCGGCTGGGTTTTCGGATCCCCCGAGACCGCGCTGTCGCTGACGGGAAACCTGGTGGTCAGGACCGGCTTCGCGGCCTATTCGGTGGACTACCGGCTGGCCCCCGAACATCCGTTCCCTGCCGCGATCGACGACAGCGTGAGCGCCTACCGCGCCCTTCTCGACAGCGGGGAGGACCCCTCGGCCATCGCATTCGCCGGGGACTCCGCGGGCGGCGGGCTCGCGGTCACCACCTGTCTCGCCGCGCGTGACGCGGGTCTTCCGCTGCCCGCCGCCATCGTGGCGTTCTCCCCCGGCCTCGACGCCACCCGTACGGGCGAGAGCATGGACACCAAGGAGGGCATCGACCCGATCTTCACCCGGGAGGCCCTCGAACACACGGGGGCCATGTATCTCGGCGGGGCCGACCCGCGGCAGCCTCTGCTCAGCCCGGCCGTCCTCGCCGATCTGACCGGGTTTCCCCCGATGCTGCTTCAGGTGGGCACCAACGAGGTCCTGCTGGACGACTCCACGCGCCTGGCCGCGCGGGCCCGGGCGGCGGGAGTGGACGTGATCCTGGACGTCACCGCGGGCGTGCCGCATGTGTTCCAGTCGTTCGCCGGGGTGCTGGACGAGGCGGACGAGGCACTGGACCGGGCGGCCTTCTTCCTCGGCCAGCGCATCCGCGCCGGGGGCGTGCCGCGCGCGTTCTCCCCCGCCGGGAGCCGCTCGGCCGGGTCGTGATCGGCCGGGTCGTGATCAGTGGGTGTTCACGCCCGGTCGGCCGTCTGCGCGGGGGCGGACGCCGGCGCGTCGCCGAGGACGGGGCGGGTGGCCCTCCGGCGGGTGGCGAGGGTGAGGAGCAGCGAGGCCGCGGTGAGCGTCACGCCGAACCAGACGACGCTCGTGACGCCGAGGTGATCGGCGAACAGACCGCCGAACAGCGCGCCGAGTGCGATGGAGGTGTTGTACGCCATGGTGTTGAGCGACATGGCGGCTTCGAAGGTGTCGGGTGCGGCGGCCTGGGTGAGGTTGACCTGGGAGAGCTGGACGACGCCGAAGGAGACGCCCCAGAGCACCAGCGTGACGACCGCTCCTGCCTGCCCGTGCGCGATCGTGAGCAGCAGGAGCAACGACGTCACGAGTCCCGCGCAGCCGGCGATGAAGCTGCCTCTGAGGCTCTTGGTCACCGTGTAGCCGGCGACGAAGTTCCCGGCCGCGCCGCCAGCGCCGTACACCATCAGCGCCGCGGTGATGAAGAAGGGCGTGGCGGACGCGCTGTCCTCCAGGTAGGGGCGGACGAACGTGTACGCGCCGAAGTGGCCGAGCACGAAGAGCACGATGGTGAACAGCACCAGGCGCAGCGGCACGTTCTTCAGCGGGAGGCCGAAGACCTCTCGTACGGAGACCGCGTTCGTCGACGGCAGTGACGGGATGACGGTGACGACGGTGAGGAGGACCAGCGCGCTGAGGCCGGCCCAGATGAGGAAGGTGGTGCGCCAGCCGGTGAGGCTTTCCAGGACGGTTCCCAGCGGGATGCCCACGACGGCGGCGATCGAGATGCCGGACATCACGATCGCGGCGGCCCTGCTCGCGTGGCGTTCGGCGACGAGGCGCATGGCCATGCTCACGCCGATGGCCCAGAACACTCCGCTGGCGAAGCCCATGACGAGCCGGGTCGTCAGGACCAGTGGATAGTTCGGGGAGATCGCGGTGATCGTGTTTCCCACGGTCAGGATCGCCAGGAGCGTGGACAGCAGGACGCGCCGGTTGACGCGCCTGGTCCACGCCACGATGAAGGGCACGCCGAGCCCGGCGGAGACGCCGTACAGGGTGACCATGAGCCCGGCGGCGCCCACGGATATGCGCAGGCTCGTGCTCATCGGGGTGAGCAGGCCGACGGGCATCAGCTCGGTGGTGAGGAAGGCGAAGAGGCTGGCGGTGATCGCCGCGACGCAGCCGCCGTCTCGGTGGCGGCGAGCTGGTCGCGGTGGTCGCGCCCGACTATCACCGGGTGGAGACCGAGGCGGACCTGCGGGGGCTGGCGGACGAGCCGTTCATCGACTTCCGTGTCGGCGCGGCGGGCCGGGCGCAGTCGGACGAGGCGTTCGCGGCCGCGGGGGTGCGGCGTGAGGTGCCCTTCGAGGTGTCGTCCGCCGATCTCATGGTCGATCTCGTACGGCAGGGCCTCGGCGTGGGCATGCTTCCCGCCGCATACGCGCCGCGCTTTCCCGACCTGCGCGTCATCCGCCTCCGTGACGCTCCCACGCGGGTGGAGCACATGATCTGGGACAACCGGCCGTCTCCGGCGGCCACGGCCTTCCTTGAGCTGATCGACGCCGATCACTCCGCACTTTTGCCAGTTACATGATTACGCTCGAAGGCGGAGCGGCCTCGTCCTGCCCGGCGATCCCGACTTCCGCTCCGTCTTCGCGAGTTACATCGAGTGGGGCACCCGTCTCGCCCTGGCGAACCCCCAGCCGGGCGCCCGTCCCCCGCTGGGGCTGGGGTGTGGCCCCGCCCTGCTCCCCCGCCTCCTGATCCCAACCTTCTGATCCCACGTCGTGAGATCCTCGGCGGGTCACTCGGGCGGCACGCCGAGCTGGGACAGCAGTTCCATCTGGTCGAGATAGACGCGCATGCTGACGATCAACCCGTTTTCGACCGTGCAGACGTAGCAGGCGCGGATGTTCACCGGGCGGCCCGTCGGCGGGATGACCTTGCCGCCCGGCCCCCGGTAAGGCCCCTTGTGGGTGCCGACGAACACGACCTCGTCGATGGTCGTGTCGTCGGTGTCGAACGACTCCAGGACCACGGTGTGCACGTCCGGGAACGCCGCCCAGAACTCCTCCAGGTAGGAGCCGAGTTCCTCGCGGCCCTCGGCGAGGCCTTCGGGGCTGAGGATGGCCGCGTCGGGGCTGACCGTGCTGAGCAGCGCGTCAATGTCATGCGCATTGAACGCGGCGTTGTATCTGTCGCGCACCCGGCGGGCTTCACCCACGATGTCGGCCCTCCCTTATCGGTGGATGCCCTGTGAGCGCGCCGCCGCGCCCGTCTCAGCGCAGTTTTTGCCGGGCCCTGTTCACGGCTGCCACTCATCGGGATCGTCCTCGGCTCGTACGGCGAAGCCGCCGCGGCCGTCGAAGACCACCGTACGGACGACGTCGAACCCATCCGACGATCGCGGGCGGCGCAGGCGTCTCACCGTGGCGTGGATGCCGACCTCGGGGACGCGGGCACGGCCGGGCCGTAGCGCGTTGCGCTCCAGGGACGCGGCGAGGTCGGGCTCGGTGGCCTGCCAGTCCGCCGCGTCCGCGACAAGACCCAGCAGCCGGTCGGGGCGGCCGGCCTCGTCGAGGAAAGCCTTCAGTCTGCTCTCGTCGCGGCCGGTGACCGCCACGCGGTGGCCGCGGCCGAGGAGCAGCCGCGCGGTGTGGGCGCCGATACCGCTGGTCGCGCCGGTGATCCGCACCATGGGTACAGTCGAAGGAATGGAATCTCTGTCCGGAGACCACACCGGTGATCCCGCCGGCAACCGTTCGGACATCCGCGACTTCCTGACCAGGGCCTCGGTCGCGATGCTCCGCGCCGAAGCGGGACGTGCACCACACGACCGGGCCCTGCGTGAGCTCGTCGGCGAGCTGTCCACGCTCAGCCCCGACTTCCGCACCATGTGGGCCAGTCACGACGTCCGGATCCGTCTCGAAGGCGGCAAGCGGCTGGACCATCCCGAAGCCGGCCGTCTGGAGATGACCTTCCGCTCCCTGAACCTGCCCCTGCCTCAACGGGCCGTCCACGAGCTGGTCATCTACACTGCCGAGCCGGGCACCCCCTCGGAGGACCGCCTCAAACTCCTCGCCGGTTGGACGGCGCCGCAGACCTCCCCCACACGATCCGTCCGGTCGGGCGGGTGAGCATGGCCGTCCCGGAGCGCGGGGAGGAGGAGCTGACCGGCGGCGGGGTCAACCGGGTCGTCCGGGTGGGGGGCACGGTGCGCCGGCCGGCCCGCAGGTGGACGCCGGTGGTGCACGCCCTGCTGGGCCATCTGGCGGCGGCCGGGTTCGGCGGCGCGCCGAGAGCGTACGGGTGTGACGGTGAAGACCGGGAGGTGCTGGAGTTCGTCCCGGGTGAGGTGCCGGACTATCCCCTGCCGGCGTACGTGATGACCGATGAGGCGCTGGCCGGGGCGGGGGCGTTGCTGCGGGACTACCACGACGCGACGGTGGGGTTCGCGCCGCCGGAGGACGCCGAGTGGTACTTCCCGCCGCGCGCTCCGGCGGAGGTGGTCTGTCACGGTGACGTGGCGCCGTACAACTGCGTCTTCCGGGAGGGGCGGCCGGTGGCGTTCATCGACTTCGACACCGCGCATCCGGGGCCGCGGGTGTGGGATGTGGCCTATGCCGCGTACCGGTTCGTGCCGTTGCACGATCCGAGTCGTGATGAGAGTGCTCCCGGGGTGGCGGAGCAGGCGCGGCGGCTGCGGGTGTTCGCCGACGCCTACGGGCTCGGCGCGGCCGGCCGGGAGGCGCTGCCGCGGACGGCGCGGGCGCGGCTGGCGCATCTGGTGGCCCACATGCGTGCGGAGGCGGCGGCGGGTCATGAGGCGTTCGCCGCGCATGTCGCCGAGGGGCACGACCTGCTGTATCTCGCCGACAGCGCGCATGTCGCGCGTCACGAGGCGCTGTTGCTGTCGGCGCTGTCGCCGGAGGGGACGGGCGGCAGGGTGGGGATGTCGGCGGGGTAGAGCGACAGCAGCAGCCCGTACGGCTCGCCGCCGGGCGGTGGGGTGCGCCCGGGAGGGGGCGGGAGGTCGCGGAGGCGGGCGATGAGCGCGTCGGCCTCCTGCCGGGTGAGCCAGAGGTGGTTGAGCTGGGTGTGCTCGGGTTGTTCCGGCCGGGCGGGGAGCATCTCGGCGAGGGCGGCCCTGATGAGGAAGCCGGGGCCGGGTTCGGCGTCCTTGTGCAGCCGGAAGCCGCGGCTGACCAGGGCGAGGGTCTGTTCGGTGCCGCCGCGTACGTGCCGGGTGCCGGCGAGGCGGACGATGCCGGCCTCGCGCAGGACGCGGACGTGGTAGGCGATGGTGCCCTTGGCGGCTCCCAGTGCGGTGGCCAGTTCTCCCAGTGTGGCGGGGCGCTGGCGGAGCAGGTTGACGATGCGGTGACGGACGGGGTGGCCGAGTGCCTTGAACTGCTCGGGGGTGCGCAGCTCCAGGAGGCCGGGTTCGCCGCCGGGGCGCTCCCCCGTCGTCTTGTCGTCGTTCACGTAAGAAAGTGTCGAGGATGGTCGACGCTTTGACAAACCGGCGAGCCGCCCACCACAATCGCCGGACCGGAAGCGTCGAAAAATATCAACGCTTGTCACATGGAGGAAGCCGATGCCTCATTCGACGGCGCACGTCGTCACCGACAGACCCGAGCGCTACATCAAGCAGCTCGTGTCGCACATGAGCCACAAGGCGCGGGCCGTGCTCGGCGGCGACGGCCGCGCGGTCATCGAGGTGCGGTCCGGGCGGTGCGTGCTGCGGCCGCACGGCGGCGGACTGGAGATGATCGCGACCGCCGCCGACGCCGAGTCGCTGCTCGGCGTGCAGGATGTCGTCGCCCGTCACCTGCTGCGGTTCGCCACCCAGGAGGATCTCGTGGCCGACTGGTCGCCCCCGGTCGCGGGCGACGCGGCGTGGCACATGTCCCCCGTCGTGGACGACTACCTGCTCACCCACTGCTCCCCCGCCGACGATGTACTCAACGACCTGGTGGTCAGGACGCGGGAGGAGACCGGCGGCGCGGCCGGGATGCAGGTCTCGCACGACGAGGGCGCCCTGCTGACGATGCTGGTGCGCCTGTCGGGCGCCCGCCTGGCCGTGGAGGTGGGGGTGTTCACCGGCTACTCCTCCATCTGCATCGCCCGGGGGCTGCCGCCGGACGGGCGGCTGCTGGCCTGCGACGTGAGCACGGAGTGGACGTCGATCGCCAGGAACTACTGGGAGCGCGCCGGTGTGGCCGACCGCGTCGACCTGCGGATCGGTCCGGCGCTGGAGACGCTGCGCGCGCTTCCCGCCGAGCCGGCCATCGGTTTCGCCTTCATCGACGCCGACAAGCAGAGCTACCCCGACTACTACGAAGAGGTGGTCACCCGCCTCACCCCGGGCGGGCTGGTCGTGGTGGACAACGTGTTCCAGGGCGGGCGCGTGTTCGACCCTGCCTTCCAGGGGGACGCGCAGGTGGCCGTACGCCGCCTGAACGAGACGATCGCGCGGGACAGCCGGGTGGAGTCGGTGATGCTGCCGGTGCGGGACGGGATCACGATCGCCCGGCGGATCGGCTGATCCGCAAGGGCGTGTGCGGGGTCAGCCGATCACGCGGGCGAGGAACTCCTCGTAGGTCGTCGGTGTCGCGGTCTCGGCATCACGCGGCTGGGTCATGACGATCCGGCGCTCGGCGACGTCGAGGGTCATGGCGGTGGTGCCGTCCGCCATGTGCGGGGAGAACCCGGCGGCGAGAAGGCGCTCGCGCATGGCGGCGGCGTCGATCTGTTCGTAGCGCGCCCCAGGTCGTCCGACCGCCTGTCCGATCGCGGCGACGATCTCGTCGAGCGTGATGTCCCGGGGGCCCTGCAGTTCGAGCGTGCGGGTGCCGGCCCTGCGGCGCCCGGTGAGAAGATCCGCGGCGACGGCGCCGATGTCGGCCGTGGCGATGGCCGGGAGAGGGAGGTCCCCGGGGATGAGCCCGTGGGCGGTGCCGGTGGCCCGCACCTCTTCGATCATCGGCAGGGTGTTCTCCATGAACCATCCGGCCCGCAGGTGGGTCACCTCCACACCGGTCAGGGTGTCGAGCGCTTCTTCGAACGGCCGCAGCCCCCACACCGGGCCACGGGCACCGGCGTAGCTCGCGGCCCAGGCGCTCAGGCCGACGATCCGGGTGAGGCCGTCGAGATCGTCGAGCGCTTGACGATAAGCGCTGATCACGCGCCGCTGGTAGGCGGGGAAGTCAGTGCTGCCGGGGATGAGGCCGGGTGCGATCATGACGAACGCCGCGCGGGCATCGGCGAAGGCCTCCCGGAGGCCGTGGGGGTCGTCGGGGCGTACTTCGGCCGCTTCGGCGCCGCGCTCCGCGAATCGCTGAAGCCGGCCGCGGTCGCGGCCCAGCACCCGGATCCGGTGTCCGGCGGCGAGCAGTGCCTCGGCGACGGCGGAACCGGTGTTGCTGGTGGCGGATGCGACGACGATCATGAGTGCTCCTCGCGTATGGGATCTTCGATGCGTCGACGACCGGCGTGCGCGCGGGCCGGCGGTCAGCCGGCGGCGCGGGCGCCGAGAAGTGCGAGCCGGGCGGCCGAGGGCGTGCCCGCCTTGGCCGCTCTCACGATCAGACGCTGCCCCGGATCGTCGGGCAGGCGGAGAATCTCCTCGATGACGACTTGCCGGCCATCACCCCTCCATCATGTCTCGTCGCCCGGTGGCCTGGTCGCGCCCGGCACCCTGCTCGGCGGGGCCCGCGCCGCTCGCGCCGCGTGCCTGTCCATGTCGTGGTCAGGCACGCGACGGCGGCACGGCCTCGGCCCTGAGACGGCCGGGAGACGGGACGGGGACGGGACGGGGACGGCCCCGAGACGAGACGGCGCTCGTCCGGAAGGGCTGACTGTTCCATGGGGCGGGGCTTACGATCATCACATGTTCGGCTTGGGCACGGTCGAGGTGTTGGTCCTCGCCGTCATCGTGATCGCGCTTCTCGGTGTGGGTCTCGCGGCGGTGCGGGCCGGCGCACGCCCCGCCGGGCCGCTGGCCTGGCGCAGCCCGGGCCTGCTGCCGCCGGTCTCGGCCGACCTGCAGCACCGGGTGCGGGAGCTGTACGGCGAGAACAAGAAGATCGAGGCGATCAAGCTGATCCGCGAGCAGACCGGGCTCGGCCTGAAGGAGGCCAAGGACCTGGCCGAGGCCCTGGCCGCCGGACGGCCGCTGCCGGTGGCGCCGGGCCAGGCGCGGCCGGACCTGGCGTCGCGGGTGCGGGAGCTGAAGGCGGCCGGGCGTGGCGAGCAGGCGGTGTTCCTGGTGCGCGGCGAGACGGGCATGGGCCAGGCGGAGGCCGAGCGGTTCGTCGACGCGATCGACGTCACCGGCGCGGCCGGCGAGGCGTAGGAGACCCGCTACAACGGTGTCCGCTGTCGGTGCGGCTCGGTACGGTGTCGATCATGCTGCCCGTACAGGTGAACAGGCTGACCGTGCAGGAGGCCGGGGACCGCTATGTGGAGCTGGTCCGCGCCAAGACGGTGACCGGTGCGCTGTCGCCCGCCACGGCCGAGGTGTACGCGCGTGACGTGGCCACGTTCGTACGGCTGGCCGGGGCGGGCCGGGTGCTGGACGACCTGACCGGTGAGGACGTCGACGCGGTGCTGCTGGCCTTCGCCCGCAAGCCCGACGAGCGCAGGAAGCATGACGGACACGAGAAGAACACCGGGCAGAGCGCGGCGTCGCAGGCGAGGTTCCGCCGGTCGGTGTCGGCGTTGTTCCGGCACGCCACGTCGGCGGGCTGGGTGCATCTGGATCCGATGGCGGCCTCGTCGGTGCGGGCGCGCGAGCGGGGCGGGCTGCGGCCGGAGCGCCGCGCGCTGACCCGGGAGCAGGCCGAGGGGCTGATCGAGGCGGCGGCCTCGCCCGCCGCACCACCCGCGAAGGCGGCCGGTTCGGGGGCGGGGCGGCGCAGGCGGGCCGACCAGCGGACGGAGGTGCGCGACGCGCTGGGGGTGCTGCTGCTGACCACGCTGGGCCCCCGGGTGTCGGAGCTGGTGCGGGCCAACGTGGAGGACTTCTACACCAACGACGGGGTGCGTTACTGGCGCATCTTCGGCAAGGGCGGGCGCACCCGGGACGTTCCGCTGCCCGAGGCCGTCGCGGCGGCGCTCGACGCCTACCTGGCGGTGCGGGCCGGCGGGGACGGTGAGAAGGCGCTGCTGCTGTCGTGGCGGGGCAGGCGGCTGGCGCGGGGCGACGTGCAGGCCGTCATCGACCGGGTGCAGCGGCAGGTGGAACCCGGGCGGCGCCGGGCGGTGACGCCGCACGGGTTACGGCACACGACGGCGACGCACCTGCTGGCCGACGGCACGGACATGGACGCGGTGCGGCGGGTGCTGGGCCACAGCGACCTGTCGACGCTCGGCCGCTACCGCGACGACCTGCCCGGGGAGCTGGAGGTGGCGATGGGGTCGCACCCCCTGCTGCGCCGCCGGCGCGGCCGGGCCGTACGGGACGACCAGGCCGGGCCGGACACCTGACGCCGGGATGGTCAGGCGGTGCGCACGGGCCGGCGCGGGATGGTGCGCAGCGCCGCGGGGTCGCTGGAGTCGCTGTCGTGGACGCCACCGAGGCGGATCGTTCATCGGTCGTCCTCCAGGCCGATCATCAGGTGGGTGACCAGCCGCTCGGGCGGGGTGGTCGCGGGGTCGGAGACGTACGCCTCGCGGAGCGGGCCGGTGGGGGCGTGCCCGCGTTCGGCGCACCAGGCGAGCAGTGCGTGGGCGGTGAGCGGGATCTGGTCGTAGGGGCCGACGTGCGCGGCGACGGCGAACGTGCCGCCAGGCAGGGTCTCGGGGGCGGCGCCGGGCACCTGCGGCAGGCCGGTGCCGGTGAGGGCGACGGCGACGGGGATCAGCTCGCCGTAGTCGAGCGGGAACAGCCCGACGAAGGCGGGTGCCGGCGGCGCGGCGGCCAGCAGGCGGGCGACGCAGGCGGAGGTGGCGCGGCCGATGTCGCCGGGGGTGGCCACCAGGTCGCGGACGACGACCGCGGGGCGCGGCGGTTCGGTGACGAGGGTGACCTCGGCGCCGGGCAGGCCGGTGGCGAGGATGCGTTCGAGGCTTTCGAGGGTGCGCCTGCGGCGGGCGAGCTCGGCCTCCTGGTCGTCCCTGACCCGGGCGAGCGCGGCGGCCGCGGAGCCCGAAACGTCCGGTCCCCCGTCGTTGCCGGACAACACCTCCGCGATGACGGGCAGGGGCACGTCGAGGGAGCGCAGCAGGCCGATGACGAGCGCGTCGCGCGCCTGGGCGGCATGGTAGTAGCGGTAGCCGCTGGCGGGGTCGATCCAGGCGGGTTCGAGCAGCCCCATGGCGGCGTAGTGGCGCAGTTGCTTGACGCTGAGCCGGGCGAGGCGGGCGAACCGCCCGATCGACAGGAGGTCGTCGTTCACGTGCCCCAGCATGGCCTGTCTCCCCGTGTGAGGGTCCACGGCCGGATATCGCGCGGAAATCGCCGTGCCGGGTGTCGAGAATGTGCTGCCGGCTCCGTCCCAGGGACAGCAGCGGCCACGACAGGGCCGCCCGACGAAGGAGAAGCACGATGAAATACCTGATCCTCAAGCACTACCGGGGCGGCCCGGCCCCCGTCGTCGACTACGGGACGATGGACACCTGGACGCCGGAGGAGGTCGACGCGCACGTGCAGTTCATGCGTGACTTCGCGGCCCGCCTGGAGGAGACGGGCGAGTTCGTCGAGGGCCAGGCCCTGTCACCCGAGGGCGCGTTCGTACGGTATGACGGCGAGGGGCGCCCGCCGGTGACCGACGGCCCGTTCGCCGAGACCAAGGACCTCATCGCAGGCTGGATGGTCATCGACGTGGATTCCTGGGACCGCGCGGTGCAGCTCGCCGGGGAGCTGTCGGCCGCCCCCGGCCCCGGCGGCAAGCCGATCCACGAGTGGCTGGAGGTCCGGCCGTTCCTCGCCGAGCCGCCCACGGTCACCGAGTGAACGAGTCGCTGCTGCGGGAGCTGGTGCCCGCGGTGATCGGTGTCCTCGTCCGGCGCGGAGCCGACTTCGCCTCGGCCGAGGACGCCGTGCAGGAGGCCCTGATCCGGGCGCTGGACACCTGGCCCGCCGATCCCCCGCGCGATCCGAAGGCCTGGCTGGTCACGACCGCCTGGCACAGGTTCGTCGACGCCGCCCGCGCCGAGGCGTCGCGGCGGGGCCGGGAGCTGGCCGTGCAGGCCGAGCCTCCGTCCGGTCCCGCGCCCGCGACGGACGACACGCTGCGGCTGTACTTCCTGTGCGCGCACCCCACGCTGCCGCACAGCTCGGCCGTCGCCCTGACGCTGCGCGCGGTCGGCGGCCTGACCACGCGGCAGATCGCGGCGGCCCACCTCGTCCCCGAGGCGACCATGGCGCAGCGGATCAGCCGGGCCAAACGGCGGATCGCCGGGCTGCCGCTCGACCAGCCCGGCGATCTCGGGACGGTGCTGCGCGTGCTCTACCTGGTGTTCAACGAGGGGTACGGCGGAGACGTCGACCTGGCGGCCGAGGCGATCCGGCTGACCCGCCAGCTCGCCGCGCTGACCGGCGAGCCCGAGGTCGCCGGGCTTCTCGCGCTCATGCTGCTGCACCACGCGCGGCGGGCGTCGCGCACCGGCCCGGGAGGCCGTCTGGTGCCCCTCGCCGAGCAGGACCGGTCGCGCTGGGACACGGGCAAGATCGCCGAGGGGGTGGCGATCCTGCAGGCCGCGCTGGCCCGCGACCGGCTGGGCGAATACCAGGCGCAGGCCGCGATCGCCGCCCTGCACGCCGACGCCCGCAGCGCCGCCGAGACCGACTGGGTGCAGATCGTGGAGTGGTACGACGAGCTGCTGCGCCTGACCGGCAGCCCGGTGGTGCGGCTCAACCGCGCGGTGGCGGTCGGCGAGGCCGACGGGCCGCACGCGGGCCTGGCGGCGCTGGACGGCGTGGATCCCGGTCTGCCGCGCTACGCCGCGGTGACGGCCTACCTGCACGAACGCGCCGGCGATCTCCCGCTGGCCGCCGAGCTGTACGCCGAGGCCGCCCGCGCCGCCACCAGCGTGCCGGAGCGCGACCACCTCACGCGGCAGGCCGCGCGGGTGCGGCGGCTGCTCCGGCAGTGAGCACCCTCGGCGAGCACCGCCGGGGGCTCCGCGCGCCCCCGGCGGCGTGTGTTCACGGTCCGGCGCCGGGCGGAGATCCGCACGAGGGAGGGGATGACCCCGGTGGCCACAGGCACGACCGCCACGGCGGGGATTCCGCGCGGCGGCGGATCCGGGTTGACCCTCACGTAACGAGAGGCCGCAGGCTTGGCCCCGGAAGGGAGGAGAGCCCATGGGCTACTCGGTCGGCCAGGTCGCCCGCTTCGCCGGGATCACCGTGCGGACGCTGCACCACTACGACGAGATCGGGCTGCTGCGGCCCAGCGAGCGCACCGCCGCCGGATACCGGCGCTACAGCGAGGCGGACCTCGACCGGCTGCAGCAGGTGCTGTTCTACCGGGAGCTCGGGTTCTCCCTGGAGGAGATCGCCGTCGTCCTCGACGACCCGGGCACCGACCCGGTGACCCACCTGCGCCGCCAGCACGAGCTGCTGCGGCGCAGGATCGGGCGGCTGGAGGCGATGGCGGCGGCGGTCGAACGTGCCATGGAGGCGAGGAAGATGGGGATTTCCCTCACGCCGGAGGAGCGGTTCGAGGTGTTCGGCGACTTCGATCCCGCGCAGTACGCCGAGGAGGCGGAGGAACGCTGGGGCGGCACCGGCGCGTTCGAGCAGAGCCGCCGCCGGACGGCCCGCTACACCAAGGACGACTGGCGGGCCATCACGGCGGAGACCGGCGAGGTGCTGCAGGCGTTCGCGGCGGCCTTCACCGAGGGAGAGCCCGCGGACGGCGAGCGCGCTATGGACCTGGCCGAACGGCACCGCGCGCACATCACCCGCTGGTTCTACGACTGCACCTACGAGATCCACAAGGGTCTCGGGGAGATGTACGTGGCCGACCCGCGGTTCGCGGCCAACTACGAACGGCTCGCCGAGGGCCTGAGCCACTGGGTCCGCGACGCCATCCACGCCAACGCGGCGCGGCACGCCTGACCCCGGGGTCCGGCCAAAAGATCCAGGGAGGGGTCGATCCAGACAGGGGTCGATTCAGGGAGGGGTCGATTCAGGGAGGGGTCACAGCACGGCGGCCAGCGAACCGGTCATCAGGTGGCGCCACCCGCCGTCCATGATGGAGCGGGCCCGCCGCTGCATCTCGTTGCCGGGATCGAAGCCCTCGTGCGTGAGGAACAGCCGGGTGCCCCGGCCTTCGGGTTCGAGCGTCCAGGTGATCGTCCAGTCGGCGCCGGCGGGGCTGGCCGGGTCGGCGTCGCGCCAGCCCAGGCGGAGCATGTGTTCGGGCTCGAAGGCCAGCACCTCGGCCTGGACGGTGGCGGCTGGACGGTGCCGGAGAACCCGGTGCCGGGCATGGCCGTCCCGCGCATGGCGTAGCGGTGTCCCACGCTGAGGCGGAAGTCGCCCGGCATGAACCACCGCGCGAGCAGGTCGGGGTCGGTCAGGGCCCGCCACACGCGGGCGGGCGGGTGCGCCAGGTATTCGTCCAGGCGCAGCACGGTCGGGTCGTCGGCGTCGTTCATGGCCTCTCCTCGTCGTGGTCCGCGTGGTGGCCGCCGCCGCTGCCGTACGGCGGGACGCCGGCGCTTGCCGTCGCGGTGTCCGTCGTCGTGCCGCCGGTCGTTTCGGTGTCCGAGGTCCCGGCGTCCACGGTCCCGGCGTCCACGGTCCCGGCGTCCACGGTCTTGGTGCCGTCGGTGTCGTTGTCTGCGGTCTCGGTGTCGTCGAGCAGGTGGCGCAGAGCCGACAGCCTGTCGCGCCAGAACCGTTCGTAGGGGTCCAGCCAGTCGCGGACCCGGACGAGCGGAACGGGCTCCAGGCTGTAGAGCCGGCGCCTGCCGTCCCTGCGTTCGCTGACCAGTCCCGCCTCACGCAGCACCCGCAGGTGCTCGGAGAAGCTGGGCCGGGCCATGGCGAAGCCGGAGGCCAGCTCCTGGACGGACCGGGGGCCGCGCTCGCGCAGCAGGCGCAGCACCTCGCGCCGCACCGGGCTGGCGAGCGCGGCGAAGATCTCGTCCTCCGAAGGCGGCGGCGGAGACGGCGCCGATGACGGCCGTGCCCGCGGCCCTGCGGTGGTGGGGGTGACGTCCACGGCATCATCATAGGTAGGAAATCTCCTACCTGTCATCATCGGGGCCTTCACTGACAGGAAACGCGCCGGAAACACGACCCAGTCAAGATGGGGACTCGTGATCAGGGCCATTCTGTTCGACCTCGACGAGACCCTTTTCGATCATCGCCGGGCGGTCGCGCACGCCGCGACCCGCTGGACCGAGTCGGTCTGCCCCGGTCATGAGCTGCTGCCGGAGGCGCCGGCGCTGTGGCTCGACCTGGAGGACAAGCACGTGCCCGCGTGGCACGCCGGGGAGTGCTCGTTCGCCGAGCAGCGGCGCCGGCGGCTGCGCGAGTTCTGCCGCCGCCTCGGGCTGCCCACGCCGTCCGACCCGGACGCGGCCTTCGCCGCCTTCCTGACCCACTACGAGTCGGCCTGGACCGCCTTCGCCGACGTGACCGAGGCACTGGACGCGCTGGCGGCCCTCGATGACGCCCCCACGCTGGGCGTTCTCACCAACGGCGTGGCCGTCCAGCAGGAGGCCAAGCTGCGCAGCATCGGGCTGATGGACCGCATGGAAGTGGTGCTGACCCCCGACACGCTCGGCGCGTTCAAGCCCGCCCCGCAGTGCTACCACAAGGCCGCGGCCAAACTCGGCCTGCGCCCGCAGGAGGTGCTCATGGTCGGCGACAACCTCCTGCTCGACGCGGTCGCCCCCACCCGTGCGGGCATGCACGGGGTGTGGCTCGACCGCTACCGCGCCGAGCCCGGCGCCTCCTCCCCCGGCGTCACGAGGATCACCACCCTGCGCGACCTGCCCGGCGTGCTGGCCGCGCTGCGCCCGCGCCTGCTCGGCCCGTCACGCGCCGCCTGAAAGCCCGGACAGGGCCCTCGAACCGGGCCCGCAAACCGGCTTGCCCGCACCGCGCGGGGCCCGGTCAGGTACGCAGGCCCGCGGCGGCGACACGGCGGCGGGCGAAGCCGAGCCGTTCGTAGACGACGACGGCCGCCCGGTTCCAGTCGTCCACCATCAGCGCCACGCGGCCGTGTTCCGCGATCAGCGCGGCGGCCACGAACCGGCACACCCGCTCCCCCAGCCCGCGTCCCCGCGCCGGTTCGGCCGTCGCGACCCCGGCCAGCAGGCCCACCGTCGGCGCCGGCCACGCGTCGGCCGCGACCGCCAGCAGGGCGCCCGAGCCGTCCCGGACCCCGGCCCAGCGGCGTACGCGCGGCAGGCCCGGCACGGCGTAGGAACTGGGGTTGGCGGCGGCGAGCAGCGCCGTCACCTCCGGGGCGGCGGAGTCCGCCAGCCAGGAGGCCGCCCCCTCCGGGCCTGTGACCTCGCCGCCCGTCACCTGTGAGCGGGGTGGGGCGAGCTTCTCGGTGCCCATCCAGGAGAAGTGCCCGGCCAGTTCCAGTTCGGGCATGCCCTCGATGACCCGTTCGATCAGCTCCGCGTCGCCGAGGGGCCGGTAGGACGGGCCGCACTCGGCCAGGGCATGCCGTACGAGCCGGACGGCCTGGGCGGCCGGGCCCCGCACCACCAGGCGGTCGCGCCGCGACACCTCGGGGCTGGCCACCGCCACCGCGTCCCCATGCGCCCACGCGCGTACGCCGGGCCGCATGCCCTGGGCCGCCCACACCACGAGGTCGTCGTCGCCTGAGGCGGCGACGACCTCGGCCTCGCTCACCAGTTCGCGCACGCGTGTCCCTACAGGATCGCGCCCGGGACGTAGGCGGCGTCGCCGGGATGGCGCGCGGTGATCTCACCGATCCGCGCGGTCACGGCGGCCACCTGACCCGCGGCCGCGCCGGCGAAGGAGGCCCGGTCGGCCAGCAGCGCGTCGAGCTCGGCGCGGCCGAGCGGGAAACGCTCGTCGGCGGCCAGGCGGTCGAGCAGCTCGTTGCCGGCGCCGCGCGAGCGCATGGCCAGCGCCGAGGCGACCGCGTGCTCCTTGATGATCTCGTGGGCGGTCTCGCGGCCGACCCCGGCCCGCACGGCCGCCATGAGCATCTTGGTCGTGGCGAGGAACGGCAGGTAGCGGCCCAGCTCTGCCTCGATGACCGCCGGGAACGCGCCGAACTCGTCCAGCACGGTCAGCATGGTCTCCACCAGGCCGTCGAAGGCGAAGAACGCGTCGGGCAGCGCGACCCGGCGGACGACCGAGCAGGACACGTCGCCCTCGTTCCACTGGTCGCCGGCGAGCTCCCCGGCCATCGAGGCGTACCCGCGCAGGATCACCGTCAGGCCGTTGACGCGCTCGCAGGAGCGGGTGTTCATCTTGTGCGGCATCGCCGACGAGCCGACCTGGCCCTCCTTGAAGCCCTCGGTGACCAGTTCGTGCCCGGCCATCAGCCGGATGGTCTTGGCCAGGGACGACGGCGCGGCGGCCAGCTGCACCAGCACGGTCAGCACGTCGTAGTCGAGCGAGCGGGGATAGACCTGGCCGACGCTGGTGAAGCGGCGGGCGAACCCCAGGTGCTCGGCGACGCGGTCCTCCAGCTCGGCCAGCCGGTCCTCGCCGCCGAGGAGGTCGAGCATGTCCTGCGCGGTGCCGACCGGCCCCTTGATGCCGCGCAGCGGGTAGCGCTCCAGCAGGTCCTCAAGGCGTTCGTAGGCCACCAGCAGCTCGTCGGCGGCGGTCGCGAACCGCTTGCCGAGCGTGGTCGCCTGCGCGGCGACATTGTGCGAGCGGCCCGCCATGACGGTCGAGGAGTGCTCGGTGGCCAGGCGGCCCAGGCGGGCCAGCAGCGCCACGACCCGCCCGCGCACCAGCAGCAGGCTGTCGCGGATCTGCAGCTGCTCGACGTTTTCGGTCAGGTCGCGGGAGGTCATGCCCTTGTGGACGTGCTCGTGCCCGGCCAGGGCGTTGAACTCCTCGATGCGGGCCTTCACGTCGTGCCGCGTGACCTTCTCCCGCTCGGCGATGGAGGCCAGGTCGACCTGCTCGGCCACCTTCTCGTAGTCGGCGATCGCCTGCTCGGGCACCTCGATCCCGAGGTCGGCCTGGGCCTTCAGCACGGCGAGCCAGAGCCTGCGCTCCAGCACCACCTTGTGCTCGGGGGACCACAGGCGGGCCAGCTCGGGCGAGGCGTAACGAGCGGCCAGGACATTCGGGATACGCGGCTTGGCATTCACGTTGGCCCAGTCTATTGAGGCCGCTTCCTCCGGCTGTCCGCAGGTGCCGCACACGCTCGCCGCACTCTCGGGGACGGGCACGGCGGGCGGGATCGGCGGGCGGGATCGGCTCGGCCCGCGCGCGCCGTACGGTGTGGCGGCAGGGCAGGGGAACACGCATCGGTCCCGCGCCTCACAGACCACGGCGGCCGTGGTGGTCGTGCTTGTGGGTCTTGAGGTGCTCCATGAGGTCGCTGATCCGCTTGCTCAGAAGCGCGATCTGGACCTCCGGCGACCCGGTGTCACCCTCGCTGGTGCCGTACTCGCTGATGATGGACTTGGTGGTAGCGGCACGCGACGGGCTCACGTGATGGGATCGGCCGCCGGGGACCGCTGCGCGCCCCGGCCGCGCAGACGGTCCATCTCCCGCCACTGCGGCAGCAGCGCGGCCAGATTGGTGGTCAGGAAGTACGCCGCGCCGGCCGCCAGCAACACCGGCACGAGACCGGACCACGCCACCGCCGCCCCGGCGATCAGCCCACCCAGGGGGATGCCCGCCCACGCCATCGCGTCGCCCAGCGCGTTGACCCGGCCGCGCAGGCCGGGCGGCACCCGTTCGAAGGCGATCGCCCCCAGGATCGGGTTGAGGAAGCCCCCGCCTGCCCCGCTGACCACGAACACCGCCAGCACCGCCCACATCGGCACGTCGGCCGCCAGCACCAGGAACCGCGGCGCCCCGGCCAGCAGGAACCCGGCGAAGAACACGACCCGGCGCGGCATCCGGTGTGCGACGGCCGCCGCGACCAGGCTCCCCACGACCGCCGTCGCGCCCCACACGCTATTGCTCAGCCCGATCGCGGTCGGGCCGTTGCCGGACCGCTCGGCCCACACGGGCAGCAGCACGGTGCCGAACGCCGCGTCCAGCAGGTTGGTGATCCCGATCATGACGATGATGGTGAGCAGCAGCGGCTCGCCGCGCAGGAAGGCGAAGCCCTCGCCGAAACGCCGCCAGTAGCCGGACTCGGCTGCGGCCGGAGCGTCGTCGGCCGGGTGGCCCATGCCGCGCGGCAGGGCGAACGCGATGATCAGCGAGCCGAGGGCGAAGCACACGGCGTTGAGGACCAGGCCGGTCAGCGGCCCCAGCAGCGCCACCATGAAGCCGCCGGCCGCCGGGCCGAGGGTCGAGGCCAGCCGTTCGGTCACGCCGGACAGTCCGGTGGCGCGCTCCAGCGGCACCCCGGCGCGCTCGGCGGCCTCCGGGATCATGATCTCCTTCGCCAGGTCCCCCGGCCCGCGTACGGCGCCGATCACCGCGACCAAGGCCAGCAGCACGGGGAAGGTCAGCAGGCCCGCGGCGTGCAGCAGGGGGATCGCGGTGGCCGCGGCCGCGCTGATCGCGTCGGTGCTCCAGGAGACGACCCGCGGGCCGGCCCGGTCGACCAGCGGCCCGGTCAGCGCCTTGACCACCACGTACGGAGTCATCTCGCAGAAGGCCACCAGCCCGGTCTGGGTGGCGCTGCCGGTCGTGACCAGCACGAACCACGGCAGTGCGACGGCCGACACCCGGGTGCCGGTCAGCGCGACCGCCATGGCCGCCAGCAGCCCGCCGAGCGGGCGCAGCCTCCGCGCGCGGGAGCCGAAGGTCGCGCCCTTGCTCGCGCCCTTGCTCGTGTTCTCGCCGGTGTCCGTGCGCGTGCCCCTGTCCGTACGCGCGTCCTGGCCCGTCATCGGGGGTCGTCTCCCCGCGCGGCGCCTTCCGGAGCGGTGTCTTCTTGAGCGGTGTCTTCCCGATTGGAGGGCGCGTCCAGTTCGGGCAGGATCTGCACGATGACCCCCACCCGTTCGGCGTCCGCCGGGGCACCGGCCGCGTCCGGGCTGTCGCGGCGGTAGCCGGCGATGACCGCCCACAGCTCCTCGCGCAGGGGGGTGGCCTCCTGCGGGGTCAGCCGCAGCGGCATGTCGCTCATGTCGGCCGCGGCGCGCCAGTCACGGGGCATCGTCTGCAGCTCGTTGATCGTCCGCTGGGTGCGCATGGCGTAGATGGCGGCGACGGACTGCAGGTAGGCCAGCGTGGCCTCGGGCTCCCGCTCGGCCAGCTCCATGTCGTCGAACTGGGTGGATCGATGGACGGCGCGCCACCAGCGTTCCCGTGCGTTGCCGCGCGTGGTGTCCTCCTCGACGAATCCCGCGGCGGCGAGCCGGCGCAGGTGATAGCTGGCCGCGCCGGAGTTGATGTCCAGCAGCTCGGCGAGGCGGGTGGCGGTCGACGGGCCGTGCTTGCGCAGCAGGCCGATCACCTGCACGCGCACCGGGTGGGCGAGGGCGCGCAGTCCTTTGGCGTCGAGGACGACCGCGTCCTCCGCGAGCGGGTTCCGGGGGGTGTCACCGTGATCGGTCATGCCGACACCATAAACCGCAAACAGTTCTTCGCAAAGACTTCTTCGCGAAGAACTGTTTGCGGTTGGTTGTGACAGGCCGGCGACGATCATCGCCGGGCGGTCGCCAGGGATGGCCGTGATCCAGCCGGAGCCGGTGAGGTCGGCTCCGGCCAGGCGGGAAGGGCCGGCCAGGCACTCGGCCCGCAGGTCCACGCTCGGATCACTGGAACTGGTTCACTGTGTCCAATCCACTGGGCCCAATCCACTGGGCCGGTTCACTGATCCCGGTTCACTGGGGCGCGGCTCGCGCGGCCCTGATCACCGGCTCCCGTTTCACCCCGCCTGGTTCCCCCGGCCTGATTCACGGGGCCGGTTCGAGGGCCTCCTTGCCATACACGGTCAGCTCGTCGTCACCCGAGGCGGGCGGCTTCGGCGTACGGCGCATGCGCTCCTTGAGCCGCTCCACCATCGTGTAGAGCGTCGGCACCAGCACCAGCGTCAGCAGCGTCGAGGAGATCAGGCCGCCGATCACGACGATGGCCAGCGGCTGGGAGATGAACCCACCCGAACCGGTCACGCCCAGCGCCATCGGGGTGAGCGCGCAGATCGTCGCGATCGCGGTCATCAGGATCGGGCGAAGTCGCCGCCGGCCGCCCTCCATGACCGCCTCCACCACGCCAAGCCCCTGCTCGCGATACTGGTTGATCAGGTCGATCAGCACGATCGCGTTGGTGACGACGATGCCGATCAGCATCAGCATGCCGATCAGCGCGGGCACGCCGAGCGCCGTGTCGGTGGCCAGCAGCAGCCCGATCGCGCCGGTCGCCGCGAACGGGATCGACACCAGCAGGATCAGCGGCTGCACCAGGCTGCGGAACGTCGCCACCATGATCATGAAGACGATCGCCACCGCGAGCAGCATGGCCAGCCCCAGGTCGGCGAACGCGTCCTGCTGCTGGGAGCTCGCCCCGCCGATCTTGTACGTCACCCCGGCCGGCAGCGTCAGCGTCTTCAGCGTGTCGGTGACCTTCGTGGTGATCGCGCCGAGGTTGGACGCGTCGGCGGTGCCGGACACCGTGGCGGTGCGGTCGCCGTCCTGCCGGGTGATCTGGGTCGGGCCGTCGGCCTTCACCACGTCGGCGACGTCGCCGAGCTTCACCAGGCCCGTCGCCGTGGGGATCTCGAGCTTCCTGATCGCGGCGATGTCGTCGGGCGCGTCACCGGCGGCGCGCAGGATCACGTCGTTGGAGCGGCCGCCGACGTCGATCGAGCCGACCGGCGCGCCGCGGAACGCCTGCGCGACCAGCTGCCCGATCCCGGCCTCGGTCAGGCCCCTGGCGGCGGCCTTCTCCCGGTCCACGTGCACCTCGACCCGCGGGACGCTGTCTTCGAGGTTGGAGGCCACGTCGCGCAGTCCGTCGATCTTGGCCATGGCGTCGCGCACCGTGGTGGCCGCCGTCTTCAGCGCGGCCTGGTCCGAGCCCTGCACGATGACCTGCACCTGGTCGGAGTTGAACCCGCCGCCGCTGCCGCCGACCGTGACGTCGCCGATCCCCGTCAGGCCCTTGAGACGCTGCCGCAGCCGGTCCTCCAGCGCGGAGGTGTCCTCGCCCTCCTTCAGCGTGACGGAGAACGACGCGCGGTCCGCGCCGCCGCCCACCCCGCCGAGGAAGCGGTTGCCGCCGCCGACCGTCACCTGATAGGACTTCACGCCCCCGTCGGCCTCCAGCACCGCCTCGACCTTCTTGGCCGCCGCGTCGGTGGTCGCCAGGTCGGTGCCGGCCGGCATCCGCTGGCTGATCTGCGTGGTGTCGTTGCCCGAGTTGTCGAGGAAGTTCGTCTTCAGGTTGGGCGCCAGCGCCATCGTCGCGGCGAACACCACCACCCCGATCAGCACGGTGACCAGGCGCCGCCGCGTCGCGAACCGCAGCACCGGCAGGTAGATCCGCTGCAGCGGGCTGCGCAGCTCCTTGCGTTCGGCGTCCTCGCGTGCGGCCTGCATCTCCTGCGGGGTGAGCGACGGCGCCTTGAGGAACCAGTAGGCCAGCACCGGGATGACGGTCAGCGCCACCAGCAGCGACGCCAGCAGAGCCACGGTCACCGTGATGGCGAACGGGCTGAACAGCTGCCCCACCATCCCGCCGACGAAGGCGATCGGCAGGAACACCGCGACCGTCGTGAGCGTCGAGGCGGTCACCGCGCCGGACACCTCGCGTACCGCGCCGAGGATCGCCCGCCGCTTCTCCTCGCCGTAGGCGAGATGGCGTTTGATGTTCTCCAGCACCACGATCGAGTCGTCGACCACGCGGCCCACGGCGATCGTCAGCGCCCCCAGCGTCAGCAGGTTCAGCGAGTAGTCGCCGATCCACAGCGCGATCAGCGCGATCACCACCGACAGCGGGATCGACACGGCCGTGACCAGGGTCGAGCGGACCGACAGCAGGAACACCAGGATCACGAGCACGGCGAACGCGAGGCCCAGCAGGCCCTCGGTGGTGAGATCCTCGATGGACCGCTCGACGTACGGCGCCTGGTCGAACACCACGGTCAGCTCGGCGGTGTCGCCGAGGGCCCGGGTCAGGTCCGGCAGCGCGTCGTTCACCGCGTGGGAGATCTGCACGGCGTTGCCGTCGGGCACCATCGTGATCGACACGCCGAGGCTCGGGGTGCCGTTGGTGCGGGTGAACGTGGTCGCGGAGGCGTCCACGACCTTGATGTCGGCCACGTCCCCGAGCTTGACCGGCTTCGGCCGGGCCCCGGCGGCGCGGGCCTGCGCCGCAGCCGCTGCCGTGGACGTCCCCGGCACGGCGGCGCCGCCTTGTCCCGCGCCCTGCCCTCCGGCCCGGCCCGCCGTCTGTCCGGCGGCCTGACCCGGGGTCGCGCCGCCGCGCTGCCCGGCCGCGGCGCCCTGACCACCCGCCGCGGGCGCGAGGGGGGTCAGGTAGAGGTTCTCCAGGTCCTTCACCGTACGGACCGGGTCGCCGATCTGCACGGTCAGCGACTTGCCGTCCTCGGTCAGCGTGCCGGCCGGGATGGAGACCCCGTTGGACCGCAGGAGATCGGGAATGGCCGCGGCCGACAGCCCCAGCAGGGCGAGCCTGCCCTGGTCGGGGGTGATGACGACCTGCTGCTCGGCGGCGCCGCTGACGGTGACGTCGCGGACGCCCTCGATCGACTGCAGCTCTGGCACCATGATCTTCTCGATCTTGTCGGCCATGGCGTGCTGGTCGCCGCCGTCGCCCACCGCGATCGCCATCACCGGGATGTCGTCGGTGCTGCCCGCGACCACCTGCGGATCGACGTCGGCCGGAAGCTGCGCCTTGATGCGGCTGACGGCCTGCTGCATCTTCCCGATCATCTGGTCGATGTCGGTGCCGTACTCATACGCCACCTGCACCTGCGACATCCCTTCGCGGGATGTGGAGGTGATGTCGGTGACGCCGGCGATACCCTGGAACGCGCTCTCGATCGGCTTGGTGACCTGCTCCTCGACGATCTCGGGAGCGGCACCCGGATAACTCGCCACCGTGAACGCCGCCGGGAACTCCAGCGACGGGAAAAGCTGTTGTTTCAGCGAGGGAATCGCGAACAAGCCGAAACCCGCGAGCACCACCGCAATCATGATCACGAGAGTGCGGTTGCCAAGGCTCAGCCTGGCCAAGGAGGTCATGCGAGCTCCTGACATCGGGGGAAACTATTTTCCCAAGCCTAACACTTCGCATCATGCGAACATTCAGCGGTCGCATTAACGGCTGGTAACCTCTTGACCCGAGAGGTGACAGTGAACGACAGCCCAGCCGAGCGGCGCACCGGAACCGGTGCGGCGTCCGCCCCCCGCCCGCAGGACGCCCCCGCCCCCCACGGGGAGATCGGGGAGGACGCCGAGCGCGGGTGCCTCATCACCCGCCTCGCGGAACTGCAGCGCAGCATGGGCCGCTTCTTCGCCCGCGACCGCTCGATGCCGCTGCTCGCCTCCACCCTCACGATGCAGCAGCTCAAGGTCGTCATGTTCCTGTCGTTCGCCGGATCCACCTCCGGGCAGGAGCTCGCCCGCCACCTCGGCGTCGGCCTGGCCACCGTCACCGGCATCGTCGACCGCGTGGTGGCCCAGGGCCTGGCCAGCCGGCACGAGGACCCCCACGACCGCCGCGTACGCCGGGTCGAGCTCACCGAGGCCGGGCGGCGGCTCACCAGCGAGATCGTCGAGGCCGGCACCGGAGGCTACATCCGCCTCCTGCGGCGCCTCGACACCGAGACCCTGCGCACCATGGAGACGGTGATGCGCAAGATCGAGGACGTGATGCGCGAGATGCACGCCGAAGACGCCGACCCGACCGGCCCGACCGCCTGACCTGCTCCTCGGCCTGCCTCTCGTCTCGCCCTCCGGCCCGTCCGCCGGGCCCGCCCCGGCCTGCTGGTACCTTCCGGCGACATGCCGACCTACATCGAGGAACTCTTCTCACTCACCGGCCGGGTCGCCCTCGTCACCGGAGGCAGCTCCGGCATCGGATACGCCATCGCCGAGGCGCTCGGACGCGCCGGAGCGGCCGTGGTCCTGGTCGCCAGGCGGCAGAAGGAGCTCACCGAGGCCGTCGACCGGCTCCACGGCCTCGGCGTGCGCGCCGCCGCCATCAGCGCCGACCTCGGCGACCGCGCCGGCGTCGCCCGCGTGTGCGAGGAGGCGGGCGGCTTCTTCGGCGAGATCGACATACTCGTCAACGACGCCGCCAACAACATCAGAAAGCCCATGGCAGAGCTGACCCCCGGCGACTACGACCAGACCATCGCCGTCAACCTCACCGCGCCGTTCCTGCTCGGGCAGCACTTCGGCCCCCGCATGGCCGCCCGGGGCCGGGGCCGCATCATCAACATCGGCTCCCAGCAGTCGATCAGCGCATTCGGCGACAGCGGCGTGTACGGCACGGCCAAGGCCGGCATCTGCGGGCTGACCCGCTCCCAGGCCGAGGCGTGGTCGGCGCGCGGGGTCACCAGCAACACGCTCATCCCCGGCTTCATCCTGACCCCGCTGACCGCGCCCGCCCAGGCCGTGCCCGGACGGGTGGAGCAGATGGCCGCCCGCACCATGACCGGCCGCAACGGCGTCCCCGACGACTTCCGCGGCGTGGCCGTCTTCCTCGCCTCCGACTCCTCGTCGTACGTCACCGGCCAGGCCATCTGCGTCGACGGCGGCTTCAGCGTCCACTAGAAGCACCGTCCACCAGAAAGCACCGTCCACCAGAAAGCACCGTCCACCAGAAAGCGCTGTCCACCGGAAGTCCGCTGGAAAGCGCGGCCCCGGTTGACCTGCGGGTTTCCGGGGCCGTGGCCGACCGCTGATCGCTACTTGGCCCCGCGCCGCAGCTACCGGGTTCCAGGCCGGGTATGAGGGTCACGTCCCGGCGCAACCGGACGAGCGACAGCGAACGCCGGGGCAGGAACAGGAAGGCACGCACCGAGATGTCCCGCTCCCGCGCGCGCGACCCGCGCGACACCAAGGTCCCCGCGCAGGTCTCCGCGCTGGGCCGCTCGACCCGGCGGCTGGTCGTGGCCGCGCTCGTGATCGCCGCGGCGGGGGTCGTGGTCGCCCAGCCGGCGACGGCCCGCGTCGCCCCGCACCACTCCCGCGCGAAGCTCGGTGTCACGCGCACGCCCGGTCCGGGCGGAGGCGGCGGGCAGATGGGCAGAAGAGGACGTACGGGCGGCGGCCAGGTCATCAGGGGCGGTCGTGCGGGCGGTGGCCAAGGGCAGTCCGGCGCGGGCCATTACAACCAGAACCTGACCGGCGTCATCAGCCCCGCCTTCGTGCGGGGCCGGGCGCAGCAGGCCATCACCGACCACGGCAGGTTCGACGTGGAGGCCGGCTTCTGCGCAACCGACCCGGACATATGCTCGATCGTCCAGGACATGCCGATCCGCCACAGCTCGTGACGCGACGGGACCGGCGCGCTATCACCGGATCGCGATCCTCGTCGCGGCGCTGATCTCCGCCGAGGCCGGGGCCGGCGCGATCACCCCGGAGGAGTACGAACAGGGCATGGAGCAGTTCCGCGTCGCGGTCCTCGGCGCCGACCCCGGACGCTTCCCGGCCCTGGCCCACTTCGCCCGCGACATCCGCCCTCTCGGGGCCGACCGCCGCGCCGCGTTCGAGGAGATCCTCGCCGCCCACCTCGCCCAGATCGAGACCCAGGTCTAGACGGGTCGAGGCGGGGATCAAGGCGCGGGCATGAGCCCGGCCTCACCGTCGGGAACGGGCTGCTATTCGGCGCGCATGCGTCCGACCTCGGATTGGAAGACCTCCTGCGTACGGCTCAGGAAGGTGGCGATCAGCTCCAGCTGCTCGTCGGTGTAGTCGTCCATCGCCCCCCGCCACGCCTGGACGAACGGCCGGAACACCGGCGCGACGTCCTGCGCCGCCTGCCGCACCTGGAGCGTGACCATGACCTTGCGGCGGTCGGAGCCGTCGCGCTCGCGCCGCACGTAGCCGGCCGCCTCCAGCCGGTCGATCACCCCGGTGACGGACGCGGTCGTGATGCCCGCGCGCCCGGCCAGTTCGCCGGCCGTCATCGGGCCGTCGCTGAGCAGGTTGAGGCAGTGCAGGTCGGTCGTGTTCACGCCGATCCGTTCGGCCGCGGCCTGGCTCATCGCGACCGACCACGCGCCCGTGCGGCGCAGCCCGTCGAGCAATTGGTCCATGAGCTCGGCGCGCCTTGACACGACCACACCAACTCCTTAGCCTTCCAAATATCTAGGAAACCTAGAGATATGACTCTCTAGTGACTAGTTTAGCGGGAGGATTCCATGATCAAAGACGTGATCAAGCGCTTCTACGACGAGGTGCTCAACGCCGACGACCTCGATGTCGCCGACGAGATCGTCGGCCCGGACTTCGCACCCCGCGCCGGTTCCGTACGCGGCCCGGAGGCGCTCAAGGAGACCGCCCGCTACCTCCGCAGCGCGGTGCCCGACCTGCACTTCGACGTCGAAGACATGATCGCCGAAGGCGACCGGGTGGCCACCCGGTGGACGCTGCGCGGCACGCACCAGGGCGACTTCTTCGGCTTCCCCGCCACCGGCGGCCCGCTGGAGGTGCACGCCTGCGTCGTCTTCCGGCTGGAGGACGGCAAGGTGGCCGAGATCTGGCCGGTCATCGACTCCAGCTCGCTCCCGCGCGCCGCGTGACGCACGTCGTGACCTGATCCCGGCCCCGGGGAGCTCCGGCCGGCCCGCCGAAGCCCCCCGGCGGGCCGGCCGGGCACTCATTGCATCCGGGGGGCGACCGATTCGGCGGAGACGGTGACCTCGACGGTGATGTACGGATTGTCCGGCCGCGGGAGCCGCAGCCCGCGTGTGAACTCCTCCACGTCGTCCGGCATCACCTTCGGCTGAACGACGACCTTGACCCGTCCGGTCTCCTCATCCGCGTACGCCGTCATCGTGGCCACCTCGGGACGGGATCCGAGCCGGGAGACGACGGCGTCCTGCACCCGCCGGAGCTCCGCGGCCGAAAATCCCTTGCCGCCGATCAGGGTGACCTCCAGTGGAAGGGTCCTGGCCAGCTCGATCGCCCGAGCCGGGATGCGGCCCTTGAAGCCGACGCGCAGCCCCCGCTGGTCGTCGACGTATCGGACGCCGGAGATCTCATCAGGGAACTGCGCGTTGAGCTTGTCGATCACCCGTTGGTTGGACGACTGCGCGCCGAACCGGTCGATGGCCTCCTCGTAGGAGAGCCCTTCCGACCTGGCGATGGCGCCCAGGTCGACCAGCTCGGCGTACGGAATGCCGTCGATCGTCACCTCCGGCTCGGTCGCCGCCGGGTCGTACCCCTCGAAGTCCGTGGGCCTGGGCGACGAGGTGGCGGCCATCCGGGCCGCGTACCGCCGGACCACCTCCTCCAGAGCCGCCCCGACTCCGCCGCCTCTCGCTTGAGCCGCTCCAGGGTGGGCCGATGCGCCGCAGGCCGGCCGGCACGCGGCAAGACGATCGTCTCGGTCCCGCCCACGGTGGACACCGGACCGGCACCGGACCGGCCGCAGGCGCACACCATCACGAGCAGTGCGATGACGGCCAAACGCGATCTCTTCATACCTCCGGGACGCGCCACCGGCACGGCGGGTTCAACCGAGCGGTTCCCTATCACTGATAGGGAACTCTATCACTGATAAGGTCTGGCGGGGAGGTGCCGGAATTGGCTCTGGACAAGCAGCGGATCGTCGCCGAAGCGGTCGCGCTCCTCGACGCGGAGGGTCTCGACGGCGTCACCACGCGCAAACTGGCCGCCCGGCTCGGCGTACAGTCGCCGACCCTCTATTGGCACTTCCCGAACAAGGCCGCGCTGGTCACCGCGATCGCCGAGGCGATCCTGGAGCAGCAGTTCCCCGAGCCGGAACCGGCCGCGCCCGAGGAGCACTGGCAGGACTGGCTGATCGGCCTGGCCGGGCGGCTGCGCCGCGCGCTGCTGACCCACCCGGACGGAGCCCGCATCATCGCGGTCTCCCAGCTGTCCCTCAAGATGGCCGGCATCTCGGAACTGGCGATGAGCACGCTGGTCGGGCGCGGCATACCCCTGCCGCAGGCCCGCCTCATCGTCTTGACGGTGTTGCGCTTCACCGTCGGCTACGTCCTGGAGGAACAGGCCGGCCGTCCCGACGCGGAGGCCCTCGACGGCTTCGACATGGCCGCGTACGCCGCGGCGCACCCCACCGTCATGGCCGGTGTGACCGAGTATTTCCAGCCCGGCCGCACCGTCGACGACCTGTTCCGCGACTGCGTGGAGCTGATCGTCCGCGGTCCCGCCGCACAGACCGGCCCCGCGTCCTGACCTTTGGCGCGCGGGAGTCCGCGTGAAAGCCGATCCCGGCACCACGGAATTCCGCGTGAAAGTTGCACGACCCGCCTAACTCCGCCGCAGCTCAGGGCCCTGCCGAGGGGCCTCCGCTTGACCGTTTCAGTACGTCCTGATCACGATCGCACGAGCAAGATCCTCAAGAAAAAAGGGACGTTATGAGCACCCTGCGCATCGCCAGGCCGGCCATCGCATTTGTCACGGGCGCAGCGGTGGCCGCCCAGGTCCTCACCGGCGTACCCGCCGCGACCGCCGACACCGCGCCCGGCACCACGCCCGTCACCGTCACCGTCAACACCCGCGCGGGCCTGGCCGCCGTGTCCGACACCGCCGTGGGCACCAACCACGCGATCTGGGACAGCAACCTCGGCACGAACGAGACCGCCGACCTCCTCAAGGCCGCCGGCGTGAAGATGCTGCGCTACCCGGGCGGGTCGTACTCCGACATCTACCACTGGAAGACCCACACCGCCCCCGGCGGCTACGTCGCCCCCGGCACCGACTTCGACACCTTCATCAGCGGAGCCAGGCGCACCGGCGCCCAGCCGATCATCATCGCCAACTACGGCACCGGCACCGCTCAGGAGGCCGCCGACTGGGTCGAGTACGCCAACGTCACCAAGAAGTACGGCGTGAAGTTCTGGGAGATCGGCAACGAGAACTACGGCAACGGCCATTACGGCGCCGACTGGGAGGCCGACGACCACGCCGACAAGAGCCCGGCCGAATACGCCAGGAACCTCATCGAGTATTCCGACGCCATGAAGGCCGTCGACCCCACCATCAAGATCGGCGCGGTGCTCACCACCCCCGCCAACTGGCCCGACGGCATCGTCGCCGAAGGCGACCAGGCCACCTGGAACGACACCGTCCTGTCGATGGCCGCCTCGAAGATCGACTTCGTCATCCTGCACTGGTATCCGCCGTACAGCGACGCGGCCGACGTCCTCACCAAGACCGCCCACATCCCCGACATGATCTACCTGGTCCGCAAGCAGATCGCCAAGCACGCCGGCGCCCGCGCCGGTGACATCGGCATCGCGGTGACCGAGATCAACAGCGGGATCGCGCCGAACACCCAGCCCGGCGCGCTGTTCGCCGCCGACGCCTACGCCGGCCTCCTGGAACAGGGCGTCTTCACCGTCGACTGGTGGAACGTCCACAACGGCATCGGCACCGTCACCACCGTCGCCGGCCAGACCGACTACGGCGACTTCGGCATGCTGTCCAGCGGCGGATGCTCCGGCGACACCTGCGAACCCCCGCTGAACACGCCCTTCGCCCCCTACCACGCGCTGTCCATGATCAGCTCGTTCGCCCGCCCCGGCGACCGGTTCGTCCGCGCCGCCACCGACGAGCCGCTGGTCGCCGCGCACGCCGTACGCCGCGCCGACGGCGACCTCGCCGTCCTGCTGATCAACCGCGACCCGGACGCCGAACACCAGGTGAAGATCGACTACGCGGGATTCGCCCCCGCCGCCGGAGCGCCCACCGTGCGGACCCTCACCAACGGCGCCACCTCGATCAGCACCGGCCAGACCGGCACGGCCACCGCCCAGACACTCCCGCCGTACTCGCTGACCACGCTGGTGCTGCACCCGGCCACCGCCACCACCGGCGCCCCCACCGCCCCCGGACAGCCCGCCGCGAGCGGCGTCACCGACAAGACCGCCACGATCACCTGGCCCGCCGCCCAGCCCGGCGCGAGCCCCATCGCCAAGTATGAGATCCACCGCCAGAACGGCGCCGTCACCGAACAACTCGGCGAGACCTCCGGCACCTCCTTCACGGTCCGCAACCTCGTCCCCGGCACCCGCTACACGGTCAACGTCATCACCCGCGACACCGCCGGCCGGGTCTCCTGGGCCTCCCCGCCGCTCACCTTCGCCACCGGCAGCCCCGACGAGAGCTCCTGCTCGGTACGCCTGACCGACACCAACGACTGGGGCAACGGGTTCGTCGCCACCGTGGACGTCACCAACACCGGCACGGCCGCCATCGACGGCTGGACGCTCCACTTCACCTGGCCCACCGCCTGGCAGAGCGTCAGCAGCGGATGGAGCGCCAACTGGACGCAGACCGGGACCTCGGTGACCGTCACCAACACCCCGGACAACGGCAAGCTCGCCCCCGGCGCGAGCACCTCCATGGGCTTCGTCGGCGCCTACAGCGGCCCCAACGTGTTCCCGACCGCCTTCACCCTGAACGGCACCCTCTGCACCGCACAGTGAACCTCTCCACCGCACAGTGAACCTCCGCACCGCACGTGAACACAGCCCCATGATCGCCGACTTGACTTAGAGCGCGCTCTAACTCCCAGACTGGTCCCCATGGACGAGGGCATGACCATCGCGCAGGTAGCGCAGCGTACCGGCCTTACCGCCCACACGCTGCGCTACTACGAACGCACCGGACTCATGCTGGAGCCGCCGCCGCGCGGCGGCAACGGCCACCGGCGCTACACCGAGCGGGACGCCGAATGGATCGCGCTGCTCACCCGCCTGCGGGCGAGCGGCATGCCCATCGCCGCGATGCGCCGGTACGCCGAGCTCGTCCGCAGGGGCCGGGACACGTACGTGGCCCGCAAGGAGATGCTCGAGGCCCACCGGGCCGACGTGATCGCCAAAATCGAGCAGCTTCGAAGCGATCTCGAGATCGTCGACCAGAAGATCGATCTCTACGCCGCAAAATCAGGGGAGAAGAATGAAGCAGCACACACTCGGCCAGGGCCTCCGCACCTCGGCGCTCGGCCTTGGCTGCATGGGGATGAGCGACTTCTACGGCCCGGGTGACGAGGCCGAATCGATCCGCACTCTCCACCGCGCGCTCGACCTGGGGATCACCCTCCTCGACACCTCCGACGCGTACGGGCCGTTCACCAACGAGAGGCTCGTCGGGAAGGCGATCGCCGACCGGCGCGACCAGGTCGTGCTGGCCACCAAGTTCGGCATCGAGCGCCTGCCCGACGGCACCCGCGTGGGCATCAACGGCCGCCCCGACTACGTACGCCGCTGCTGCGACGCCTCGCTGGAGCGGCTCGGAGTCGACCACATCGACCTGTACTACCAGCACCGCATCGATCCAGGCGTCCCCGTCGAGGAGACCTGGGGTGCCATGAAGGAGCTGGTCGAGGCCGGCAAGGTCCGCCACCTCGGCATCTCCGAGGCCGCGCCCGCCACCGTGCGCCGCGCGCACGCCGTCCACCCGGTCACCGCGGGACAGTACGAATACTCGCTGTTCACCCGGGACATCGAGAACGAACTGCTGCCCACGCTCCGGGAGCTCGGCATCGGCCTGGTGGCCTACAGCCCCCTCGGACGCGGCCTGCTGACCGGCGCGTTCACGAACACCGGGGAACTGTCCGGCGACGACTTCCGCCACCACAACCCCCGCTGGCAGGGCGACAACTTCGCCGCCAACCAGGCCCTCGTGGCCAAGGTCGGCGAGATCGCCGTTACGCTCGGCGCGACCCCGGCGCAGGTGGCCCTCGCCTGGGTGCTCACCAGGGCCGGGGACGACGTCGTGCCGATCCCCGGCACCAAGCGGGTCGTCCGGCTGGAGGAGAACGTCGCGGCCCTGGCCGTCAAGTTCGAGCCGGAGCACCTCGACGCGCTCGACTCCCTCGCCGGTGAGCGGTACGACCCCGCCGGGATGAGCACCCTCAACCACTGACCGGCAACCGGGGAGCCCGGCACGAGCCCCGCGCCGGGCTCCCCGGTTGTTGAGGGCTGGTTTTTTTAAAGTTGATCTTGGTTTTCCAGCAGTCTGGTGCCTTTACAAAGTAGATCTGATCTATGCGAGCGCTCGCCGAGGCCGCACCGATGGTCAGGAGCTACTCAGTGCCCCCTCAGTCATCGGCGGCCTGCACGGCGGCGGCGATCGGTTCGAGCCCCGCGATCAGCTCGTCGAGCTCGTCCGCGCTGAGCACGTCGTACGCCGGAGCCGCCAGCTCGTCGGTGAGGGCCTCGATTCGCCGCCTGGTCTCCCTGCCGGCGTCGGTGAACCCGCCGGCGGCGTCCACGAGGCCGCGGTCGCGGAGCCCGTCGACGACGGCCGCCAGCCGCGCCTTGGGCAGGTGGTGGATCCGGCCGAAGTCCTCCGCCATCATCCCGAGGGACAGAGCCATCAGGACATGGGCCTCGGTGCCGCCGATACCGTGGGCGACGAGGGCGGCGTTGTGCCCGTCTCCGCGGTGCTCCCGCAGCAGCGTCGCCGCGTGCCACAGCCTGGCCACCGGCTCCTCGGGCACGTCGAGCGCCCGGAGCCCCGCGTACAGCGGCCTGCCCTCGGGCGGCGCGCTGACCGCTGCTCGGGTGGCGAGGTCGGCGATCCGCACCACGGCGGGAAAGCCGGCCCACTCCCCCAGCAGTTGCCGCAGGGCGGTGGCGCTGGCCTGCTCGCGTACGGCGATCGCCTCCTCCGGAGTGATCTTCCCCCACACCCAGGGGATGTGGCGTGCCACCTCGCCCTCGGCGAAGTTGTAGAAGACCGCGTGCACCACCTCTGCCGGCGCCGCCCCCAGCGGTGCGGCCCGGCCCGCGAAATACCCGTCCCAGTAGTTGCGCATGCCGAGGGCCAGGAACGCCTCGTTCACCACCTCGGAGAAGGTGACGGTGCCGATCGGCTCGACGAGCTCGAACATGCGGTGGACCTTGGCCGGCGGGTGAGACAGCATCGGTCGGCATCTCCCTTTTGGTCGTGGCAGCACCCTCGTGGGTGACCGCTCACCCAAGCTACGAACGGCGCGGCCCGGATCCGACACCTCCGCCGGACGGCCGGTCTCGAAGACCGAGGTTTTCTGAAACCGCAGGAGGCCGGTCGTCGCTCGCGAGCTGCGTGCGGCCGAGCGCGCCGCTTTCGTTGCCGCCTTCCTGAGTTCGCCTTTCGTCGGCGGCGTCTCCATGGCCGGCCGATGCCGCGGTACAGCGCGGACGGGGGCCGGCACCGCAGAACTTGCCGCATGCGGTTGTAACATCTATGGTTACGACCAGAGTCGGGGAAAGGCGGAGTTCGACGTGAGCGCCAACAGCAGACTGACCATCGCGGCGCATGCCCTGACATGGATCGGCCTGTATCAGCGGCGTGGCCACGAAGTCGCCACCTCCGAGCAGATCGCGACGAGCGTCAACACCAATCCGGTGGTGATCCGCCGCCTGCTGGGCGAGCTGCGCAAGGCCGGTCTGGCCGAGTCACGGCGGGGGGCGGGGGCAGGCTGGGTGCTCGCGCGAGACCTGGCGGCGATCACCCTGCTCGACGTCTACCAGGCGGTCGAACCGGGACCGCTCTTCGCCCTGCATCCCGCGACACCGGACCCCGAGTGCGTCGTGGGCCACGGCATCGGACCAGTGATGACCGCCGTGTACGACCATGTGGAGGCCGCTCTGCGCAGGGAGCTGGCCAGGACGACGCTGGAGGACGTGCTGCAGGACGTCTTGAAAGCCTCCTGATCCGGACCGCCGGCTTCCCTGACCGAAGGTGATCGCACTCCGCACATCACCGATGTAACCGAAATGGTTACATCAAGAATCGGAGCGCCTCATGGGACAGCCGGACGAGGCGCCGAATCGGCGAAGTGGCACGCATTCGACGCTCCGGGGCGTCTGAGCCGCGCACGTGCGACCGCCACCGGCGCAACGCCTGCGACACAACGACACAGCAAGGAGTGAGTCATGAAGAGCCGAATCCGGGCTCCCGACAGTCCACCTCGGCGCGCCGCGTGAAGGCGGGGCGCTCATGCAGTGCGGCGGGCCGCTGAGCGGCACGCACTGGCTGTTCCAGGGCTGAGGCCCGACCGGCACCTCAGGCAGACGAAGAGACAGCAGACGAAGAGACAAAGGACAAGGACAACGACGATGGCGACAGATGCTCAGACCTCGCGGGCCGTGGCCGAGAAGTTCCTGGAGCGCCTCGGCAGGCAGGACCCCGACGGCATCCAGGAACTGTTCGCCGAGGAGATCGACTGGCACGTCCCCGGCAGTGACGCGCTGCCCTGGACCGGGCGCCGTACGCGCCGGGAGGAGGTCGCGCCGTACTTCACCACGATGTGGCCGCACTTCGCGCACGGCAGGAGCAAGGTCGTGCTGGAGCGCGTCATCGTCGACGGTGGCGACGTGGTGCTGCTGGCGGTCTTCACGCATACCGCCGTGGCCAGCGGAAAGGAGTTCACCACACCGGTGGCCATGCACCTGGCCGTCGAGGACGGCCGGATCGTTCGCATGCACCTGTACGAGGACACGCTGACCGTCGCCGAGGCGTTCAACGCCGCCTGAGCGGGAGAGCACTCAGGTCCCCGCGGCACGGCCGGACGTGTACGTAGAGGGTCGGCGGAACACGGCCAAAACCGGATCGGACAGCAGAACTCGCCCTACGGCATGCTCCGCATCATCGTCGCGCTCATCCAGAACGGGCTGTACGCACATCAGGGATGGTCCGCGCCCAGCGCGGGCCACCCCTGAGATCGTTCGTCGCTCAGAGCCGACCAGCTGACGGTCGACCCTCGGCACTGGGCCCCGGCCCGAGGCCGGATTGTTCGCTCATGTCGAGCTCGCGCACGGTGGGGCACCACTCGGTCACCGGAAATTGGTCCTGAATACGCCCGCAGGATCGGATCCTATCGAGGGTACCGATTCCTGCCAGGCTGAGGGACATGACGACAACGGCAACGCGTTTCGACGGCCAGGTGCTCACCCCTGGCGACACCGGCTACGACACCGCCCGCACCATCTGGAACGCCATGATCGACCGGCGTCCGCGAATGATCGTCCGCGCGGCGAGCGTCGCCGACGTGGTCACCGCCGTACGGCTGGCCCGCGAGCAGGACCTCGAGATCGGCGTGCGCTGCGGCGGCCACAACGCCGCCGGCTTCGCCGTGCCCGACGGTGGTCTCATGATCGACCTCACGCCCATGGGCGGCGTGCGGGTCGATCCGGCCCGCCGCCGGGCACGGGTGCAGGGCGGCGCGCTGCTCGGTGCGCTGGACCGGGCGTCCCAGGCGTACGGCCTGGCCACCACCGCAGGCAACGTCTCCCACACCGGCGTCGGCGGGCTCACGCTCGGCGGCGGCATGGGCTGGCTGGCCCGCCAGTATGGCCTGGCCTGCGACAACGTCGCCTCCTACACGGTGGTCACCGCCGAGGGCGACGTGGTCACCGCGAGCCGCACCGAGAACCCCGACCTGTTCTGGGGCCTGCGCGGCGGTGGCGGCAACTTCGGCATCGTCACCGAATTCGAGTTCCGGTTGCACCACACCGGCACGCGGACGCTGGTCGCCGAGTCCGACTTCCGCGCCGAGGACGCCGTCCCGGTCATCGAGCGCTGGCGCGACCTGAACGCCGTCGCGCCCCGGCAGGCGACGTTCACCGCCAGCGTCGCGAGCTCTCCCGCCGGCCCGATCGCCACGCTGGGGTTCGTGTGGGTCGGCGACCCGGACGAGGGCCGCCGGCTGCTCCCCGCGATGGCCGCGCTCGGGCGTCCGACCGCCTCCCGCGTCACCACACCGTCCTACCTCGAACTGCAGCAGCGCGACGACTCCACCGGCGGCCACGCGTACCGCCGCTATTCCACGGGGCACTACCTGCGGAGCTTCCCCACCGCGGCGATCGAGGCCTTCCTGCTGCGCGGCCGCTCCGACCTGACCGCGAGCCCGGAGCTGCCGGGCGTCGGCCTGCAGGCTCACGGCGGCGCGATCAACGACGTCCCGGACGCGGACGCGGCGTTCAGCCACCGCGGCACGATGTTCGAGTTCGGCGCCGGCGCCCGCTGGACCGACCCGGCCGAGGACGACGCCAGGATGGGTGCGGCCCGCGCGGCCGGCGCCTCGCTCGAGCCGTACGCCAGCGGCGTCTACGTCAACTCGTTGTCGGCCGACGAACTGGCCGACGGGAAGCGCGGCGTGCGGCGGGCGTACTCGGCGGCGAAGCTGGCCCGGCTGACCGCTTTGAAGACCGCCTACGACCCGGCGAATGTCTTCCACCTGAACCAGAACATCCGCCCGGCCCAGTGACGGCGGCGCTGTGACGGGCCCGTCAGGATCCGTCCCGGATGGCCGCCGCCAGCAGCGCGACCCCTCGGCGATGGCGCTCTCGCTGAGGATGGCGTAGCCGAAGATCAGGCCACCGGGCCCGCTACCGGAGATCCGGAACCGCCCGACGCCCTGGATGCGGAGCCCGCGCCGGGCGGCGGCCGCCACCACCGCCGCCTCGTCGAGGCCGGGCGGGAGCCAGGCGACCACGTGCTGCCCGGCGGCGATCCCGGCCGGTCGCAGATCCGGCAGATGCGTGCGCAGCGCGTCCAGCAGCGCGTCACGCCGGCGCCGGTAGACCGGACGCATCCGGCGCAGGTGACGGTCGAACTCGCCGCGGCCGAGAAAGTCGGCGAACGTCAGCTGGTCGATGACCGACGAACCCCGGTCGGCGAGCAGCTTCGCCGACGCGACGTCGGCGACCAGGTGAGCGGGCACCACCATCCAGCCGAGCCGCAACCCCGGCGCGAGCGTCTTGCTGGCCGTGCCGCAGTAGACGACATGCTCGGGCGCCAGGCCCTGCATGGCGCCCACCGGAGACCGGTCGTAGCGGTACTCAGCGTCGTAGTCGTCCTCGATCACGATCGCGCCGCGGCGTCTCGCCCAGCGGATCGCCTCGGCCCTGGCCGCAGACGACAGCACCCCGCCGGTCGGCCACTGGTGCGACGGCGTGAGGACCAGCGCGTCGGCGTCGACCAGGTCGAGGGCCTCGACCTGAACGCCGTCCGGGCCCACCGGGATGCCGACCACGTCCAGACCCGCGGCCGCTGCGAGCACCCGGGCGTCGTCGTCGGACGACGGGTCCTCCAGGGCTATCCGCCTGGCGCCGCGCCGCGCGAGCACCTGGATCAGCAGCGAGATGCCCTGCCCATAGCCGTTGCAGACGACCACGTTGCCGGGGTCGGCCAGCGTGCCGCGCACCCGGTTGAGGTAGTCGCACAGGGCCTGCCGCAGTTCCGGCACCCCGCGCCCGTCGAGGTAGACGAACCGGTCGTTGGGTGTGGTGGTGAGCACGGTGCGCACCGAGCGCAGCCAGGCGGCCCGCGGAAACTGCGACACGTCGGTGCGCCCGTATCCGAAGTCGATCCTGAAGCCGGCATCACGGGGGTCCGGCTGCGCCGTCGCCGCCCCAGTGCCTGCGTCGGCTTCGGTAGCGGCCGGCGGCATCGACACGGCGACCTGGGTGTAACCCCCCGATCGGCTGGCGAGGTAGCCCTCGGCCACGAGCTGCTGGTAGGCCTCCACGACCACCCCGCGAGAAACCCCGAGCCCGGCCGCGAGGGTGCGGGTGGGAGGCAGCGACGCGCCCGCACGCAACCGGCCGGCCCGGATGCTCGCGCGGATGGACGCCTCGATCTGCCGGTGCAGTGGCACCCCGGCGTTGCGGTCCAGTTCGATGAGCAGGTCCTCGGCCGGGCCGGAGCCGGTCCTCAATCGCCCCACGGGATCGGACCCTACCCGGGCCGGCGCTGTCGGGGCTCGTCGCGGATGTGTTCGTTTTGTGAGGTTGTTCGACAGCCGAGCGCCTTTACAAAGTAGATCAGGAGAGGAACTCGCCGAGCAGACGGGCGACCTCGTCGGGGCGCTCCAGGCTCGGCAGGTGACCGGCCCAGTCGAGTTCGAGCAGTGTGGCGTCCGGCAGCCTCTCGGCCAGGTGACGCCCGCTCTCCCGGAAGTACGGCAGGTCGTGCCCGCCGGTGACCACCAGCGTGGGCGTGGTGACCACCGTCAGGTCGATCGGGTCCCTGCCCCGTTCGGGCTCGGGATCGGCGGCGAGCTGTACCTCGAACGCGTGCCGCTGCATCGCGGCCAGCCGCGTCCTGACCGGCTCGTCCGCCTCGGGACCCAGCCACGTGCGGACGTTGAGGTCCACCGCTCCTCCAACGTCGCCCGCCTCTATCAGCCGGTCCTCCTCCGTCCCGAACGCTTCCAGGTCGGGGGTCGGAGGCAGGCCGCAGCCCGCGTTCAGCAGCACGAGCCGCGAGACGAGGCCGGGATGCCCGGTCGCGAGCTCAAGCGCGACCCGCCCGCCGTACGACGATCCGACGAGCCCGACCTGGCGCAGCCCGAGGGCGGCGAGCAGGTCGGCGACGTCGCCGGCGTCCGTGTAGGGCCCGTCGGCGACGCACGGCGTGCGCCCGTGCCCCCGGAAGTCGAGCCGGATGACGCGGAACCGCTCGCCCAGCGGCTTCCACTGGGGATCCCACATGCCCGAGTCGGCGACGCCGGAGTGCAGCAGGACGACGGGCTCGCCGGAGCCGGTTTCCTCGTGCCAGACGGTCATCGGGCCTCCAAAGCGACGCGGACGCCGAGGGCGACCAGGACCGTCCCCGACACCTGTTCCAAACGGCGGCGGACCGCGGGCCTGCCGAGCACGGCGCCGGCCTGGCCGATCAGCCAGATCACCCCGACGTACCAGGCGACGTCCACGACCACCCAGATCACCGCGAGCATGGTCAGGGTCAGCGGCACATTGGCGCCCTGGGGCACGAACTGCGGCAGGAACGACATCGCGAACACGGCCGCCTTGGGATTGGCGCCGCAGGTGGCGAGCCCCAGGCCGTACGAGCGGCGCCATCCGCCGCGCGCCTCTCCCCCACCGTACGGCACGCCCGGGTCGAGCGCCTCCGGCGCCCGCCGGGCCTTCCACAGCGACTGCACGCCCATCACGATCAGCAGCGCGGCGCCCACCGCCTTCATGACGCCGTAGGCGACCTCCGAGGCCAGGACCAGCGCGGACAGACCGAACACGGCGGCCATCGCCCACAGGAAGATGCCCGTTTCGTTGCCGAGGAGCGCCGCCACACCGGACGAGCGCCCGGCCCTGAGCGTCTGTCTCAAGATCACCGCAGTGCTGACACCCGGGATCATCGCGAGCAGGAAACACGAACCGACGAAAGCGATCCAGATCATGCGCTCATGGTTTCGGCCGGGCTCCGAGCCCCGCAAGCGCATTACCAGCCGGTGCACCGCTCCGTGAGGTGGCTGTGCCTCCCCGGCGCGAGAAGGAGAAAAGGGGACTGTCCATCCCTTTCCACCTTCAACGTATAGCGTCCAGGGGGGCTTGCGGCAAGGCCCCCGCCGTGCCCCACAATCATCGGCCGGAAGCAGCGCCTGCGGAAAACGGGGGACGCGACGTGCGCGTTGCCGTCGACGCATGGGCCGCGCGGGGACTTCGTCACGCCGGTTCGGGCGCCTTGGTGCGTTGAACGGTCGCTAGCGACCCAGATCGGAGCTGATGACGTGAACCCGCTGCCCACCAGCGCGTTCGACCTTCCCGGCCACCTCTCCCACAAGGCCGATCCGAAGTTGGTCGCCGCCGACGAGCGGCACTTCGCGGCCATCGCGGAGAGCCTCGAACAGTCGATCGCCGACCTGGCCGGTCGCCTCGACGCCGAGCTCAAGGCGCCCGGCGGCAAGGGCAGGCAGGCGATGGACCGGGACCTGGAGGTCCATCGCCTGACCGCCCGCCTGCGCGTGCTGCGTCGTTTCGGTCTCGACCTGTGCCTCGGACACATGGTCGGCGAGGACGATCCCGAGCCCGTGTACATCGGACGGCTCGGCCTCACCGACAGCGCCGGTCGCCGGCTGCTGCTCGACTGGCGCTCCCCCGCGGCCGAGCCGTTCTTCGGCGCCACACACGCCAATCCGATGGGTCTGGCCAGCCGCCGCAGGTATCGCTGGACCCGGGGCCGGATCAGCGACTACTGGGACGAGGTGTTCACCCCGGACGGGTTCGAAGGGCACGCCGCGCTCGACGACCAGTCCGCTTTCATCGCGAGCCTGGGCGGCAGCCGGTCACCGCGGATGCGCGACGTGCTCGGCACCATCCAGGCCGACCAGGACGCCGTCATCCGCGCCGGGTCCCGGGGCGCCCTCGTCGTCGACGGCGGTCCGGGCACGGGGAAGACCGTCGTCGCCCTGCACCGCTCCGCCTATCTCCTCTACTCCGACCCTCGCGTCGGCCACCGCCGGGGCGGCGTACTGTTCGTCGGCCCGCACCAGCCCTACCTGGCGTACGTCGCCGACGTCCTGCCCAGCCTCGGCGAGGAGGGTGTGCAGACCTGCACCCTGCGGGACCTCGTCCCCGAGGGAGCGGCCGCGACGGTGGAGACCGACCCGGATGTGGCCCGCCTGAAGTCGTCCGCGGACCTGGTAAAGGCGATCGAGCCTGCCGTCAGGTTCTACGAGAATCCGCCCACCACGCCGATGACGGTCACGACCCCCTGGTCAAGCATCCCGGTCAGCGCCGACGACTGGGCCGAGGCGTTCGACGCACCCGACCCGGGCACTCCCCACAACGAGGCGCGTGACCAGATCTGGGCGGAACTGCTCACCATCCTGGTGGACAAGCACGACGGCGACGCGCCGGCCGACCTGGTCCGCAAGTCGCTGCTGCGCGACAGGGAACTGCTCACGACCTTCAACCGCGCCTGGCCGCTGATCGAGCCGGCCGACCTCGTCGGAGACCTGTGGTCGGTGCCCGCCTACCTGCGGTTGTGCGCACCGTGGCTCAGCCCCGACGAGGTGCGGAAGCTGCAGCGCGCGGACGCCCAGGCCTGGACGGTGTCCGACCTGCCGCTCCTCGACGCGGCGCGGCAGCGGCTCGGCGACCCGGAGGCGTCGCGACGCAGGCGACGCAGGGAGGCCGCGCTCGCCGCCCAGCGCGAGCACATGGCGCAGGTCGTCGAGAACCTGATCGAAGCCGACGACGACGGCGAGGGCCTGGTGACGCAGCTGCGCCGGGAGGACCTGCAGCGCAATCTGGTCGACGAGTCCGAGCTGCCCGCGCCCGACCCGGACCGGCTCGCCGGACCGTTCGCGCACGTCGTCGTGGACGAGGCGCAGGAGCTCACCGATGCGGAGTGGCAGATGCTGCTGCTCCGCTGCCCGTCCCGGAGCTTCACGATCGTCGGAGATCGCGCACAGGCCAGGCACGGGTTCACCGAGTCGTGGCAGGAACGGCTCAAGCGGATCGGGCTCGATCGGATCGAACTCGCCTCCCTGAGCATCAACTACCGGACGCCGGAAGAGGTCATGGCGGAGGCCGAGCCGGTCATCCGGGCCATGCTCCCGGACGCCAACGTGCCGGTCTCCGTCCGCAGCAGCGGCGTCCCCGTCAAGTACGGCTCGCTTTCGGAGCTGCGCTCGATCTTCGACAGTTGGCTCGCCGCCAATGCCGAGGGGACCGCCTGCGTCATCGGCCATCCCGCGTTCCAGGGCAGCGCGCGTGTCCGTTCGCTGTCCCCGGAACTGTCGAAGGGGCTCGAGTTCGACCTGGTCGTCCTCGTCGACCCGGAGAAGTTCGGCGAAGGCATCGAAGGGGCGGTCGACCGCTATGTCGCCATGACCAGGGCGACCCAGCGGCTCGTCATCCTCACGAGCTGACGTCTCGCCCGCGTACGGCGTCGATGCCGCGATGCCCGGGCTCCGACGACGGTGCCGCGCCCGCCCCTCCCGCTTGCCGCCACCGCCGGTCGCGCGGGCTCAGAACCGATAGCGGAGAATGCGTGCCCCTTGCCGGGACAAGGCCGTGCTGCGGGCGATGAGACGGCTCAGCGCGCGCAGGGGTTGCGGGAACAGGGCCGTTTCCGGTGCGCGGGTGACGAACTGTTCCTCGACCAGTTCGAGGCCGGCGTGCCAGGACTCCGGTTCGTGCGGGTCGTCGAAGCCCTGGGCGGCCTTGACGCCGAGCGCCTTGATCGTCGGGTGATATTTCATCGTCCAGGCGGCGAATCGCGTGTAGCCGTTGAGCGCGAGCTCGCCCGAAGGGAAGTGGCCGGTCAGCGCCCGGGTCAGCGCCCGGGTCAGCGACTGGAAGGAGTCGCCGGTCATGAAGGGGAACACCCCCTCGGCGACGATCATCGCCGGGCGGTCGCCGGGGACGGCTGTGATCCAGTCTGTACTGGTGAGGTCGGCTCCGACCAGGTGGGAAGGGCCGGGCAGGCACTCGGCCCGCAGGTCCACCACTTCCGGGAAGTCGATGTCGTACCAGTCGACGCCGGGCGGCGGAGCACAGCGGAACACCCGGGTGTCCAGGCCGCAGCCCAGGTCGAGCACCACGCATCCGGGATGAGCGGCCATGAAGGCGCGGACGACGTCGTCGAGCTTCTTGGTGCGCAGTGCCGTGCTGACGACGAGGCTGGGCTTGACCTTCAGCTTGCCGAAGTCGTAGTCGATGGTGCCTGCCAGGTCGGCGGCGAGCGTGTCGCCGAGGATCGGGCTGGGCCGTACGGCGTCCAGGGCCTTGGCGTAGAGAGTGAGGAGCGACGTTTCCTGGATCAGCCCGAGCTGGGGGTGCAGGCGGTGCATGGGGATTCCTTAACGGTGTAACGGATGACGGGCCGCGAGGTCCTGCAGCCACGTCAGGGAGTCGTGGGCGGCCTTGATGCGCTCGATGCGGTGCCCCTCGCCGCCCACGATGTCGAGCCCTTCGTCGGCGATCTCGCCGAACGCGCTCAGGCTTTCGAGCTTGCGCTGGATGACCTTCTGCCAGGCGTCGTCTTCGATGCGGTAGTAGGAGACGCGATCGCCGGGCCTTCTCACCTTCTTGACCAGGCCGATGGCCGTGAGGAAACGCATGTTCGAGGTGAGCGAAGCCCGGCTGGCCTGGATGACGTCCGCGATCTGGCCGGCGGACTGCTCGGCCGGATCGCAGATCATGAGCCAGCCGAGGATGCGCCCGGTGATGGGCGGCAGCCCCCACTCCTCGACGCAGAAGGCCGCCACCCGCTCCACCCAGCGGAGCAGCCGGTCCTGCTGTGCCTCAGTGCTCATCGTCGCGTCCTCCCTTGTCGATCGCGTGCCGGTTCCGTGTGCCGGTTCACTGTGCCATGGCGGCCACCGTCTCGGAGGTGGGTGTCGGGGTGATGTCCGCGAGGCACTTGGGCTCGCCCGCGCAGCGGGTGACGAGGCCGTTGAAGGCCACGCGTTCCATGGCGTGCTCCATAACTGGTTGCTAGTTGTTTCAACTCTGACTGAAATGTCTATCAATGTCAATCTTTGCTTGGAACGACCCTCGATCGCCCGCGGCGGCGACCGCGCGGACTCCGACCCGAATCCGGCCCGACGTGTCCGTACACGCAGGTTTGGAGCATTGCTCCAACATGGAGTACGGTTCCACTGTTGGAGCGATGTTCCAAGCGCTGCCCTCCGAGAGCCTCCGCCGGGCGGCCCTGGTCGAAGGAGCCTCGACGTGTACGACGTGGTGATCGTGGGGGCCGGCCCGGTGGGCCTGTTCCTCGCCGGTGAGCTGGCGCTGGCGGACTGCTCGGTCCTGGTGCTGGAGCGGGACGAGGAGCCGTCCACACCGTGGAAGACGCTCCCGCTGGGACTGCGGGGCCTGAACCCCGGATCGATGGAGACGTTCTACCGCCGCGGGATGCTGGGAGAGCTGCTGAAAGCCTCGGGCGCCGACGGGGCGCAGGTCGGCGCGGACCCCGGCGCGCGGGAGGCGCCCGCGCCTCGTGCCGTGAGCCATTTCGCGGGCATGCCGCTCGACCCGGCCGGCATCGACACCGCCGCCCTTCCGTTCCGGCTGCCCGGCCCGGCGATGGAGGGCATCATGACCAGCCTCGACGCGGTCTGCACGGTGCTGGCCGAGCGGGCGGCCCGGCTCGGCGTACAGGTCGTGCGGGGTGCTGCCGTCGAGGCCGTGACCCAGGACGGCGACACCGTCGTCGCCCGCGCAGGCGGGCGCGACCACCCGGCGCGCTGGCTCGTGGGATGCGACGGCGGGCGCAGCACGGTGCGCGAGCTCGCGGGCTTCCGCTTCGCCGGCACGCCGCCGCTGTTCACCGGCTACGTCGCCCACGTCACCTTTGCCGATCCGCATGCGCTGCGCCTGGGCTTCACCCTGACGCCGACCGGCATGTATCTGCGGACGCCCTTCGATGGACATCTGGGCATGATGGATTTCGACGGCGGCGCCTTCGATCGCTCGCAGCCGTTGACGCGCGAGCACCTTCAGACGGTCCTGCGCCGGGTCTCCGGCACCGACGCGACCATCACCGAGGTGCATCTCGCCTCCAGCTTCACCGACCGCGCGATGCAGGCCACGACCTACCGGCACGGCCGCGTCCTGCTCGCCGGCGACGCCGCCCACATCCACTCCCCGCTCGGCGGCCAGGGCCTCAACCTCGGCATCGGCGACGCCGTGAACCTCGGATGGAAGCTCGCCGCTACCGTCCACGGCACCGCGCCGGACGGCCTGCTCGACACCTACACCTCCGAACGCCACCCCGTCGGCGCGGCGATCCTCGACTGGTCACGCGCCCAGGTCGCGACCATGAACCCCGGCCCCAACGCCCCGGCCCTGCGACGCCTCGTCCACGATCTGCTCGCCACCCGCGACGGCACCACTCACGTGTTCCGCAGCACCTCGGGACTGTTCCATCGCTACGACCTGGGCGATGAGCACCCACTCGTCGGCCGGACCGCCCCGGACTTCCACTTCGCCGACGGCACCCGCCTCGGCGACCTGCTGCGCGAAGGACAGGGCGTCGCGCTCGACTTCACCACCGGCCAGTGCCTGCACGACGCGGCGACGAGCTGGAAGGACCGGATCCGCTACGCGGCCGGGCCGGTGCGCGACGACCTCGGATTCGGCGCCCTACTGATCCGGCCCGACGGCGTCGTCGCTTGGACCGGCGGACGCGACCCCGACCGCGAGGCGTTCCGGCACGCTGCGGCCCGCTGGTTCGGCGACCCGACCCTCATCGCGGCTTAGGAAGGGCTCGGCGCGGCCGAGGAGGCCCTGCAGACGAAGGCGCTACAGACGAAGGTTCTACGGACGAAGGTTCTACGGACCAAGGCACTGCAGAGCAAGGGCAGGTGACCCTGGCGCTCAAGAAGCGCCGCCTAACCCTGGCACTCCAAGAAACTCCGCGGGTCGATCCGCGGCGTCGGCGAGCGGGCTGATCCGCAATCGGGCGGCCGAAGTGGCGCGCCAATGGAACAGCGATGGAACAACGGCACGCTGTGAAGCGACCGTCAGGAACCGGTACTCCCCGCGCACGCTTCTTCCATGAACGGTTTCTCCCTTGAACCCGTGCCGAGCGAGGCGTCGTCAAGTCGTCAAAAGGGCGGTGTCTCGAGGTCGCGCTGGATGAAACTTGCTCCCGATTCGTCCTGTGATGTGCCGTTGTCCTGCGCTTCCCTGCCGCGACTGTCGGCATCGGCTGTCCGCTTTGTCTGCCTGCCCGCTGCTTGTGCCGGGGTTTCTGCGGGGGTTTGTGCTGGTGGGGTGGTGGGAGGGCATGGTGGGGCCATGATCGTGTCTGGTGCTCCGGGGAGGTCGGCGGGCAGGCGTCCGGGTGGGGCGTCGGGCCAGGTGCGGGGCTGGGGGTCGGGGACGGGCTGGATGATCTTCGGGAGTGGGCTGCGGTAGGGGTGTCCGAGTGGGCTGGTCC
>NZ_VJVX01000006.1:0-178842 GCF_008033685.1 Microbispora sp. CSR-4 | reverse complement strand
CCCACGACCTGACCGCCGCCCGGATCTGGGGCATCCTGCGCGCGCTCGACCAAGCCGGGATCATCACCCTGGCCGACAAGGCCTATCAGGGCGCCGGGGCCGAGGTGCTGATCACGCCGTACAAGGGCAGGAACAAGCCCGAGTCTCAAAAGCAGGCCAACCGGTCACACGCCAAGCTCCGCGGGCCTGGTGAGCGCGCGAACGCCCAGCTCAAGAGTTGGCGCATCCTGCGCAAGCTGCGATGTAGCCCGAGCAAGACCGGCCACCTGGTCAAAGCCATCGCGGTCCTTCAGAACCATCGGGTAGCACACGCCTCCCGAGGATGAAATTGGCTCAAAGTAACAAGAGCGCGAGGTGTTCGGCAGTACGGCCGGAAACTATTTCATGTCACGATTTCGGCGCTGAGGACGTGAGCAGCCGGTCGAGGACGCGGACGCCGAACTCCAGGCCCTCGACCGGAACGCGCTCGTCGAGACCGTGGAACATGCCGAAGTAGTCGAGGTCGGGCGGCAGCAGCAGCGGTGCGAAGCCGTAGCCCCTGATGCCGATCCTCGCGAACCACTTGGCGTCGGTGCCGCCGCTCATGACGTACGGCACGGGCTTGCCGGCCGGGTCCTCGGCGAGCAGGGCGGCGGTGAGCTTGTCGAACAGGCCCTCGACGGGGGAGGAGACGGCCTCCTCGAAGCTGACGAACTCGCGGGTGACCTTCGGGCCGAGCAGCCGGTCGACGGTCTCCAGGAACTCGTCGCGCTGTCCCGGCAGGAACCGGCCGTCCACGTGGGCCTCGGCCGTGCCGGGGATGACGTTGACCTTGTATCCCGCGTCCAGCATGGTCGGGTTGGCCGAGTTGCGCAGCACGCCCTTGAACAGGGCCGCCGCGCGGGGAATCCGCTCGATCTCCTCCTCCAGCCGGTCGAGGTCGATCGGCCCGCCGAGCGCCCGCGACAGCTCGTCGATCAGCCGGGCCACCTCGGGCGTCAGCCGCACGGGCCAGGGGTGGTCGGCGAGGCGGGCGAGGGCCCGGGCCAGCTCGGCCACGGGGTTGTCCACGGCCGGCTTGGACCCGTGACCGGGCACGCCGCGCGCCGTCAGGCGCATCCAGGCGGTGCCGCGCTCCCCGACCGCCACCGGGTAGATGCGGACGTCGTTCTCATACCAGGAGAAGCCGCCCGACTCGCTGATCGCCTCCGTGCAGCCCTCGAACAGCTCGCGGTGCCGTTCGATCGCGTGACCCGCGCCGTACTCGCCGGTGGACTCCTCGTCGGCGAGGAACGCCAGCACGAGGTCGCGCCGGGGACGCACGCCCCTGCGGGCGTTCTCGCGGGCCCACGCGAGGGTCATGGCGAGCGTGCCCTTCATGTCGACCGCGCCCCGGCCGTGCACGCAGCCGCCGTCGATCTCGCCCGAGAACGGGTGCGTACGCCACTCGGCCGGGTCGGCGGGCACGACGTCGAGGTGCCCGTGCAGGAGCAGCGCGTCGGAGCTGTCGCCGGGGATGCGGGCGACCACGCTGGTGCGGCGCGGCGCCGACTCGAACACCACCGGCTCGATGCCGACCTCGGAAAGCAGGGAGGCCACATATTCGGCGGCCCGCCGCTCGCCCGGCCCGTCGCCGGACCCGTCGTTGGTGGTGTCGATCCGCAGCAGCTCCGAGCAGATCTCGCCGACCTCGCTCATGCCGACTCCTCGCCCGACGGCTCGAAGTCGCATGAGCGAATCGCGCCGTGTCCAAGATTGCTCACTGCGCCTCCCCCTTGTGGAGCGTCAGCGGTGGCACCTCGGGCGTGGGGAAGCCGAAGACGATCCCGTAGAACGCCAGCTCCGCCTCCAGGGCCCGCACGATCGTCTCCTCGCGCCGCCACCCGTGCTGTTCTCCCTCGAACGTAAGGTAGGCCCACTCATGCCCGTGACGGGCCAGCGCGGCGGCGAAGCGCTCCGACTGCGCGGGATCGACCACCTTGTCCTCCAGGCCGTGCAGGAGCAGGGCCGGGCCGGACGCCCGTTCCGCGTGCAGCTCGGGCGATCTGTCCGCGTAGCGCTGCCGGGTCTCGGGCAGCGGGCCGATCAGCCCGTCGAGGTAGCGCGACTCGAAGTCGTGCGTCTCCGCCGCCCAGTGTTCGGGGTCGGAGATGCCGTAGTGGGACACCGCGCCGCAGAACACGTCGCTGTGGACGAGCGCGGCCATCGACGTCCAGCCGCCCGCGCTGCCGCCCCTGATCGCCACCTTCTCGGCCCGTCCGCTGTCCAGCAGCCACCGCGCCACCGTCTCGCAGTCGCGCACGTCCACCACGCCCCAGTTGTGGCGCAGCCGCTCGCGGTAGGCCCGGCCATAGCCGGTGGAGCCGCCGTAGTTGACCTCGGCGACGCCGATGCCCCTGCTGGTGAAGTAGGCGATCTCCAGGTCGAACACCGGCGGCGCCGAGCTCGTCGGCCCGCCGTGCACGAACACCACGTACGGCGCGGGCCCGCCGTCGTCCGACCGGGCCGCCGGGGCGTACAGGTGCGCGTGGACCCCCTCGACGGTCACCGCCTCGGGTGTGGGCAGCTCGGCGTCCTCGGGCACCGGCTTGCCGGGGGACAGCACCTCGTGCGCCCCCGTGTCCAGGTCGACCCGCACCACCTCGTACGGCCGGTGGGGCGAGCCCGCGACCCCCACGACGTGGGAGCCCCGGGCCGACAAGGCGGGCGCCCAGTTGGTGTAGCCGCCGCCGACGTCCCTGATCGAACCGGTGCCCGCCGAGTCGTCGGCGACCCCGAGCCGCCGCTCGTCGGCCGTGCCGTACACGGTGGCGATCCGCCCGTCCGCGACGGCGAAGAACGTGGCGCCGATCTTCCAGGTGGCGTCGCCGAACTCCAGCGGCACCGGGGTCAGGTCGCGCGTCGTGCCGTCCAGGCCGACGAGGTGGATGTTCCACCAGCCGGTGGGGTCGGTGACGGCGTACAGGCTCTCGTCGTCGCGCCACTCGGCCTGGCAGGTGGACGCGCCGGACAGCAGGACGCGGTGGGGACCGCCGTCGACGGATCCGACGCACAGCTCGGTGGCGTCCCAGGGCATGTCGGGGTGGTTCCAGCCGATCCAGGCGAGCGACCGGCCGTCCGGTGAGACGCGCGGGTTCATCAGGAAATGGTGGGTCTTCACCACACTGCGCAGGGGAGAGCCGTCGAGCGGCACCGCGACGATGTCCCGCTCTCCGCTGCGGGCGTCGCCCCGCTCGCGTACGCACCACACCTCGCCGCCGTGGACGACGAGGTCGGCGTAGCGGGCGGGCTCGTCGGGGGTGAGCGGAACCGGCTCCCCGCCGGGGGAGCACACGTAGATCCGGCCGTCCGCCCAGTTGGTGAACACCAGGCGGCCCTCGTGCGCCCGCCAGGACCGTCCGCCGTACTCCATGACCCGGTTCCTGGCGTTCCAGCCCGGCGGGAGCACGTCCTCGATCACGCCGTCGGCCCTGCGCCGCACGACGCAGCGCCGGCCGCCCTCACGTGGGCGCGGCTCGTCCCACCAGACCTCGTCTCCCGAGATCTCCACCCACAGCGGGCGGTCGTCCACCCTCGCGACGTCGACGGCCCTGATGGTCACCAGTTCCCCCCGGATTCTGGAAGCGGAGTGCCGGGAGGATGCACGATGTGCGCGATCCCCCCGCTGCTCGTGGCGCGCAGCCAGACGCTCTCGAACGCCGCACGCGGGTACACCCGCCGCACGCCGTCGTCGTCCGGCGCGGCCGGGTCGTTCGCGATGACGTCGCCGTCGGCCGTGAAACCCGTGACGACCATGATGTGCCCGCCCGTGGAGTATCCGGCACCCGGCAGCTCGTGATCGCGGAACGCCTGAGAGGTGATCACCGGGATTCCGGCGGCGATGAACCGCTCCAGCTCGGCCAGCGAGCGCAGCCGCGTGACGAAGCCGTCCAGCCCGTACCGCCCGGCGTACGCGACGCCGAAGGGCCAGTTGCCGGTGCCCTGGTAGCTGTGGTCGTACATGTCGCGCGCGGCGTGGTCGACCGCCGGGCACGGGTCGCCGGGGGTGACCCAGGCGAGGTCGGCCGGCGTGGGCCCGCGCCCCCAGTAGTCCAGCACCATCGTGAACGACGCGGGGCTGCACCACGACTCCCCGCCGCCGTCCCACTGCGGGTAGTGCCCGGTGTGGGCCTTCTGCGAACGGCGCGGGACGTCGAGCTCGACCGCCCGCAGCCCCGGCGGGCCGCCTCTGCCTGCCTGCCCCACGGCCGAGGCCATCACGGCCAGCGACCGCACGGCGCCGCCGCTGCCGTACAGGGTGGCGCGCACGCGGTAGGAGGTGACGGGGCGGGCCGCGACGAAGGTGTCGACGGCGACGTCCCCGTCGGCGTCACCCTGGCCCGGCAGCGACGTGCGGTGGATGTCGGCGTCCGTCTCGGCCCACCGGCCCATGACATACCACTTGGTCAGTTCGCCGGTGACGGTCCGTGCCTGGATCTCGATCTCCAGCCAGGCGCCGGGCGGCGCGGCGGCCGTCCACGACGGCACCAGCTCGGTGGCGGGGAAGCCGATATCCCGCTCGGGGGACGTCCAGCGGAGGTAGGGCCACTCCCGCTCGCCGCCCGGTGCGAACGGATCCAGATATTTCGCCTTCCCCGTCTCCTGAGCCTCGACGGACCACCGGTGGAGGACGACGGGGCTCACCTGGGGGCTCGGTCCGGCCGACAGCAGGGTGACCACCTCGCCGATTGTTGTTTCCGCCCCGACCTGGCGCATCGGATGGTTTACGTATCCGACACATTCGGACAGTACGGTATCGGCCGCTCTGGTCGGTGAGAGGTAGCTCTGGTCGGTGAGAGGTAGCCCGGGCCGGTCAGAGGTAGCCCGGGCCGGTCAGAGATAGAGACCGGTGGCGGGGGCGGGCTCGGACGCGACGGCGGGACGGCCGTCCCGCAGGGCGAACAGCTCGGCCAGCGTGGCGCCGCCCGGACCGGCGCCTTGGGCGCGGCCCAGCCACTCGGCCGCCTGCCCGGCGTCGAACCGGCCGACCTCGATCTGCGCCAGGCACCGCCCGGGCCGTACGACGGCCGGGTGGAGCCTGCTGAGGTCCTCGTTGGTCGTGATGGCCACGAGCACGTCCCTGCCCTGGCCGAGCAGCCCGTCGGTCAGGTTGAGCAGGCGCGACAGGCCCTGGCCCGTCGACTGCTTGGCCTCGGCGCGGATCAGCTCGTCGCAGTCCTCCAGGACCAGCAGCCGCCAGCGCGGCTCCTCGTCGTCGCCCGGGCCGTCCCAGCCGACGGCGACGTCCATCAGGTAGCCGGGGTCGTTGAACAGCAGCTCGGGGTCGAGCACGCAGTCGACCTGGCACCACGGCGCCCACTCGCGCGCGAGCGTGCGCAGCAGCGTCGTCTTGCCGGTGCCGGGCGGGCCGTGCAGGAGGACCAGCCGGCCCGTCACGTCGGCCGCCGTGGTCGCCATGAGGGCGTCCAGGCGGCCGGTGGCGGCCGTGGGGTAGTTCCTCCTGATCTCCTCCCAGGAGGAGGTCGTGATGGGCTTGGCGGAGCGGTGCGGCCCGTGGCTCGACCGCCACCAGAAGCCCATCCGCACGTGGTCGGCCTCGGGGGCGGCCTCCTCCGCGTCCCTGGTCGCCTGCTCCAGGACCGAGCCGGCCAGCTCCTCGGTCACCGCCGTGGCGGTCAGCGTCGCCGACCGGTTGGAGTTGCGGACCACCCGCAGCGTCCATCCCTCGCCCGCGATGAGCCGGGTCTCGTACCCGTCGGTGTGCTGGGCGACCCGCAGCAGCCGGCCGCCCTCGGCGGTCAGCGGGGCGTCGGCGCGGACCCGGCCGAGGCTGGTGGTGCGCGACCAGGGCTGCTCGCCGGTCGCGAACGGCGACAGCGCCAGGGCGTCGATGACGTCGGCCGGGCTGTCGGTGTCGTCGAGCCAGATCCGCATCGGCACCGGCCGCGGCGGCGTGGAGTGAGGAGAGAAGTCGACCTCCTTGACAACGGACATACCGCGATGATCTCCGCGGGCGCATCGCTCTGTCGAATGGATTTATAGGCGTATTCAGTTTCCAAGCCGTTTAAGCGGTTTCTTGTGGGCAAAAGGCAGTACCTGTTGGCGTGTTACCGCTACGCTCGGTATCCAGTCGTACGGTTTTCAACGGAGAGCACTGTGGCCATCGATCTCGTGTCCCGCGCTGAATGGGGCGCGCGTCCACCCAGAGGCTCGTACTCGTCGCTGTCCTCCACGCGCGGCGTGAAGGTGCACTACACCGGCGGCCGGGTGGACCCGGGCATCGTCGGCGACCATGCCAAGTGCGTGGCCATGGTGAAGTCCATCCAGAGCTTCCACATCGACGGCAATGGCTGGATCGATATCGGCTATTCGATGGTGGCCTGCCCGCATCGGAAGGTATTCGTCGGGAGAGGACCGGGACACCTGCCGGCCGCCAACGGACCCGGCCTGAACTCCGGCCACTACGCGGTGCTCGGTCTCGTGGGCAACGCCGGCCTGGTCCAGCCGACCGACGGCATCCTGCACGCGATCCTGGACGCGGTGGAATATCTGCGTGCCAAGGGCGGCGCGGGCAAGGAGATCAAGGGCCACCGCGACGGCTACTCCACCGACTGCCCCGGCGACCCGCTGTACGCCTGGATCAAGAAGGGCGCGCCACGTCCCGGCGCCACCCAGCCGCAGCCGGACCCCGAACCCGAGCCCGCGCAGAAGTGGCCCGGCCGCCTGCTCAGGTATCCGCCGGTGATGCGCGGCGACGACGTGCGCACCTGGCAGGCCCGGATGAAGGAGCTCGGCTACGACATCGTCGTGGACGGCGCGTACGGCCCCGACTCCCGCGACGTGTGCCGCAGGTTCCAGAAGGACCGGCGCCTCGACGTGGACGGCATCGTCGGTCCCATCACCTGGAACGCCGCCTTCGCCAAGTCCTAGTCACACGGTCACCAGTCAGATCACGGTCACCAGACGACGCCGGGGCTCTCCGCGCCGCCGCCGAAGGCCGAGGTGCCCGTCTTCCGCCACCGCTGCCGTACGTCGTGATAGCCGCCGGTGTGCGGAGCCGTGGCGGTGAACGGACCACAGCTGACGGTCGCGCCGTCGCCGGCGGGGGAGACGCCCGAGCAGATGAACGGCTGCGAGACGTTCTGTTCCGCCGTGCTGTCGTAGAGCTGGATGTGGATGTCGGACCGTACGGACGCGGCACCCCTGATCCGGCCCATGAGATAGAAAACGTCGCCCACCATGGCGAAGCAGGGCGACATCTCCGTGCCCATCGCGTCGCCGACCGAGATCCAGGACCGGCACTGCCACTCGGGGGTCTGACGGGCGCGCTTCGCCTCGTCAGCGCCGCGTTCTTCCGTCGCCACGGCCTCCGACCGGCGCGGCCGGGGTGATGCGGCCGCCTGCCGCGTGGGAGACGGCCGCGTGGCGGGCCGCTGTGTGGGCGACTGCGCGGGGCGCGGCCGGGCAGGCGGCGTGGAGGCCGCCGCGCCGGGATCATGCCCAGGACTGCGCCGCGCCGCTTCACGGGTGCGGCGGTGCGACGGCTCGGCCGATGCCGGTGTGGAGACGGGGGTCGCGGGAGTCGCCGCCGGCCGCCGCGCCGTCGTGCCGGCCGCTCCGTCGCTCGCCCCCGACCGCCACGGGGACAGGACGGCCAGGACCGACGCGGTGAGCGCCAGGGCGGTGGCGCCCGTGACGACGGAGACCAGGCGCCGCCGTGAGCCCCGGCCCCGCGTCGACGCCATGGTCTCCTCATCCGCCGCGGCACCGGAAGGCCCGGCCGCATCGACCGGTCCCACCGGGGTGGCGGGGGTGTACGGTCCCGCCGGTTGCGCGGGGGTAGCCGGAGAGGCCGGAATGTCCGGTCCCACCGGTCCCGTAGGAGCGGCCGGGGTGCCAGGGGTGGCTGAGGGTACGGTCTCCGAGGTGGCGGACGGCGGATCGGACCACGCGATCGGCGGCAGGGCGGGCAGGCCGGCGAGCGACGGCACCGCGTCGCGCAGCGCCGCCGCCACCTGCGCCACATCGGGGCGGCCGGCGGGATCCTTCGCGACACAGGCCCAGACGATCTGCCACAGGGCGTCCGGCATTCCGGGCAGCCGCCGGGGCACGGCCGTCGCGTGCCGCCGCAGCACCACCATCGGATGGTCGGCGACGTACGGCGGGCGCCCGGCGAGCAGCTCGTAGAGGATCAGCCCGATCGCGTACACGTCCACCGCCGTGGTGGGGGTGCCTCCCTCGGCCACCTCCGGAGCGAGGTAGGTGGGCGTGCCGATGATCGAGGTGGTCTGGGTGAGGCCCGGCCCGTGCAGGATGCGGGCCACGCCGAAGTCGGTGAGCCGGACGCGTCCGGTGCTCTCCTCGACCAGGATGTTCCCCGGTTTGATGTCCCGGTGGACGACGCCCTCGGCGTGCGCGGCCCCCACGCCGTCGGCCACCTGGGCGAGCAGCCCGGCCGCCTCGGCCGGGGGCAGCGTGCCACGCCGCTGCAGGAGGGTGCGCAGGTTCCACCCTTCGACCAGGTCCATCACCAGGGCCAGACGCCGGCCCTCGACCACGAAGTCGCGGATGGCGACGATGTTGGGGTGCCGCAGCGACCGCATCACGTTGCGTTCCTGCACGAACCGCAGGACCAGGTCCTGGTCGTCGCCGAGGCCCTCGCGCAGCAGCTTCACCGCCACCGTCTCCCCGGTGTCGCGGTGCCGAGCCCGCCAGACGCTGCCCATCGCGCCTGCGCCTATCTCGTCGAGCAGCACGTAGCCGCTGCCGAGCGACGCCCCGGCCCCGTCCGCGCTCATCGTCCCGCCCTCCCGTCCATGACCGAGATCACAATACTGAGGAAGATCGCCGCTATGCCCCGAACGGAGTTGTCCACATTGCGGACCCCGGGGCTCCGCGGCGGGGCCACGGCATCTAGCATCCGGTTCATGACGGTGCCGCCTGTTGAACTCGACGACCTCGCCGATCCCGCGGCGGGATTCCCACAGGCCACGCGGGAGCAGTGGAGGACGCTCGCGGCCGAGGTGCTGCGCAGGTCGGGCTGGGAGGGTTCGCCGGACGAGGTCGAGGCCGCCCTGACCACCACGACCTACGACGGGGTGGCGGTCGCACCGCTGTACGACGCCGCCGACGTGCCGTCCGCGCCCCGGACGACGCGCATGCCCGGTCCGTGGGACGTGCGCCAGCGGCACGCCGACCCGGACCCGGCCGCGACGCGGGAGGCGATCCACGCCGACCTGGAGAACGGCGTCACGTCCCTGTGGCTCGACCTGAACGCCATCGACCCGGCCGCGCTGCCGGCCGTGCTCGACGGCGTCCTCCTCGACCTCGCCCCGGTCGTCCTCGACGCCGGCCCGCGTACGGCCGAGGCGGCGGAGGCGTTCCTGCGCCTGGCCGAGGGGGTGGCGCTGCCGGGGGGCAACCTGGGCGCCGACCCGATCGGGCTGGCGGCCCGCCCCGGCGCGCCCGTGGACACCGGCGCCGCCGTGGCGCTCGCCCGCCGCTGCGCCGCCGGCCACCCCGGCCTGCGGGCGATCACGGTCAATGCGCTGCCGTACCACGACGCGGGCGGCGCGGACGCCGAGGAGCTCGGCTGCTCGGTCGCGACCGGCGTCGCCTACCTGCGGGCGCTGACCGACGCGGGCCTGACGGCCGAGCAGGCGTTCGGGCAGATCGAGTTCCGCTACGCCGCCACAGCCGACCAGTTCCTCACGATCGCCAAGCTCCGGGCCGCCCGGCGGCTGTGGGCGCGGGTCGCCGAGGTGGTCGGCGGGCCGGGGGCCCAGCTCCAGCACGCGGTCACCTCCTCGGCGATGATGACGGTCAGGGACCCCTGGGTGAACATGCTGCGCACGACCGTCGCCTGCTTCGCGGCCGGAGTGGGCGGGGCCGACGCGGTGACCGTCCAGCCGTTCGACGCCTGTCTCGGGCTGCCCGACGCGTTCGCCCGCCGCATCGCCCGCAACACCCAGTCGCTGCTGGTGGAGGAGGCGAACGTCGCCCGCGTGGCCGACCCGACCGGCGGCTCATGGTATGTGGAACGGCTCACCGCCGACCTCGCCGCCCGGGCCTGGGCGTGGTTCCAGGAGATCGAGCGGGCCGGTGGGATGGCGGCCGCGCTGGAGCGGCTGGTCCCCGAGCGGCTGGCGGCGACCAGGGCCAGGCGCGCGGACGCCATCGCCCACCGCCGCGACCCGATCACCGGGGTCAGCGAGTTCCCCGACCTGAAGGAGAGGCCGGTGTCCCGGCGGCCCGGCCCCGGGCTCGCCGTCACACCGGCCGTCAAAACCCGAGCCACACCCGCCGTCACACCCGGCCCTGCGTCCGGCGGTGCGTCCGATGGCGGGCGTGGCGGCCTGCCGGTGACGCGCTACGCCGAGGAGTTCGAGGCGCTGCGCGACATCGCCGACGCCCAGCCGAGCCGGCCCACCGTGTTCCTCGCCACGATCGGGCCGGTCGCCGCGCACACCGCGCGGGCGACGTTCGCCGCCAACCTGTTCGCGGCGGGCGGCGTCGCGACCGTCACCAGCGGCCCCGGCACCGACCCGGACGCGATCGCCGCCGCCTTCCGCGACTGCGGCACCCCCGTGGCCTGCCTGTGCTCCAGCGACCGGCTCTACGGCGAGCACGCCGCGGCGGTGGCCGCGGCGCTGCGGGAGGCCGGGGCGCGCACGGTGTGGCTGGCGGGGAAGGGGGAGTATGAGGGGGTGGACGCCACCCTGTACGCCGGCTGTGACGCGCTCGGGGTGCTCCGCGCGACGTTCGACGATCTGGGAGTGGCTCGATGATTCCGGACTTCTCGGAGATTGACCTGGGGTCGAGCGCCGTGGCGCCGGACGTCCACCCCGGTGCCACGGCGCGAGATGACGCGGCGTGGGATGACGCGGCGCGAGATGACGCGGTGTGGGAGACCCCGGAGGGCATCGCGGTCAAGCCGCTCTACACGGCGGCCGACCTGGAGGACGGCCCGTCCCTCAGGACCTACCCGGGCATCGCGCCGTTCCTGCGCGGCCCCTACCCGACGATGTACGTCACCCAGCCGTGGACCATCCGGCAGTACGCCGGGTTCTCCACGGCCGAGGAGTCCAACGCGTTCTACCGGCGCAACCTGGCGGCCGGGCAGAAGGGCCTGTCGGTCGCCTTCGATCTCGCGACCCACCGGGGCTACGACTCCGATCACCCCCGCGTCGCCGGTGACGTCGGCATGGCGGGCGTGGCGATCGACTCGATCTACGACATGCGGCAGCTCTTCGACGGCATCCCGCTCGACCGGATGAGCGTGTCGATGACGATGAACGGCGCGGTGCTGCCGATCCTGGCGCTCTACATCGTCGCGGCCGAGGAGCAGGGCGTCACGCCCGACAAGCTGGCGGGGACCATCCAGAACGACATCCTCAAGGAGTTCATGGTCCGCAACACCTACATCTACCCGCCGGGCCCCTCGATGCGGATCATCTCCGACATCTTCGAGTACACCTCCAGGAAGATGCCGAAGTTCAACTCCATCTCGATCTCCGGCTACCACATCCAGGAGGCCGGGGCGACCTGCGACCTGGAGCTCGCGTACACGCTGGCCGACGGTCTGGAGTATCTGCGCGCGGGCGTCAACGCGGGGCTGGGCATCGACGATTTCGCGCCGCGCCTGTCGTTCTTCTGGTGCATCGGCATGAACTTCTTCATGGAGGTCGCCAAGCTCCGCGCCGCCCGGCTGCTGTGGGCCCGCCTGGTCAAGGGCTTCGGCCCGGAGAACCCCAAGTCGCTGTCGCTGCGCACGCACAGCCAGACCTCCGGATGGTCGCTGACCGCACAGGACGTGTTCAACAACGTCGTGCGGACCTGCGTCGAGGCGATGGCGGCCACCCAGGGGCACACGCAGTCGCTGCACACCAACGCCCTGGACGAGGCGCTCGCGCTGCCGAGCGACTTCTCGGCGCGGATCGCCCGCAACACCCAGCTCCTGCTCCAGCAGGAGTCGGGCACGACGCGGGTGATCGACCCGTGGGGCGGCTCCTTCTACGTCGAGACCCTCACCCGCGAGCTGGCGCGGACGGCCTGGGGCCACATCCAGGAGGTCGAGCGGGCCGGCGGCATGGCCAGGGCCATCGACCAGGGGCTGCCCAAGATGCGCATCGAGGAGGCGGCGGCCCGCACCCAGGCCCGCATCGACTCGGGCAGGCAGCCGGTGATCGGCGTCAACAAGTATCGCCCCGAGGCCGACGAGCCGATCGAGGTGCTCAAGGTCGACAACACGGCCGTGCGCAACCAGCAGATCGACAAGCTGCGCAGGCTGCGCGAGGAGCGCTCGGCCGACGCCGTCGCCCAGGCGCTGGAGGCGCTGACCAAGGGCGCGGCCGGCGGGGAGAACCTGCTGGAGCTCGCGGTGAACGCCGCCAGGGCCAAGGCCACGGTCGGGGAGATCTCCGACGCGCTGGAAAAGGTCTTCGGACGGCACGCCGCGCAGATCCGTACGATATCGGGCGTGTATCGCGCGGAGGTGGGCGACGCCGCGGATCGGGTGCGGGAGGCGTGCGCGCAGTTCGAGAAGGCGGAGGGCCGCCGGCCCCGGATCCTCGTCGCGAAGATGGGCCAGGACGGTCACGACCGGGGCCAGAAGGTGATCGCGAGCGGCTTCGCCGACCTCGGGTTCGACGTGGACGTCGGCCCGCTGTTCCAGACGCCCGAGGAGGTCGCCCGGCAGGCCGTCGAGGCCGACGTGCACGTGGTCGGGGTCTCCTCGCTGGCGGCCGGGCACCTGACGCTGGTGCCCGCGCTGCGGCAGGCGCTCGCCGACCTCGGCGCGGACGACATCATGATCGTGGTCGGCGGGGTGATCCCCCCGGACGACGTCGAGGAGCTGCGCGCCGCGGGCGCCTCGGCGATCTTCCTGCCCGGCACGGTGATCGCCGACGCCGCCCTGGAACTGCTGCGCGAGCTGTCCGCCCGGCTGGGCCATAGATGACCGTGCCGGTGATCGAGGACTACGTCAAGGGCGTGCTGTCGGGTGACCGGCGGTGGATAGCCCGGGCCATCACGCTGGTGGAGTCGACCAGGGCCGATCACCGGGAGATGGCGCAGCGGCTGCTGGTCGAGCTGACCCCGCACGCCGGCAAGGCCCGCAGGGTGGGCGTGTCCGGGGTGCCCGGGGTCGGCAAGTCGACCTTCATCGAGGCGCTCGGCACCTATCTAACCGGGCAGGGGCACCGGGTGGCCGTGCTGGCCGTCGACCCCTCGTCGCGGCGCTCCGGCGGCAGCATCCTGGGGGACAAGACCCGGATGGCCCGGCTGTCGGCCGACCCGAACGCCTTCATCCGGCCTTCACCCACGGCCGGGACGCTCGGCGGCGTGGCGAAGGCCACCCGCGAGGCCATCGTCGTCGTCGAGGCGGCGGGATACGACATCGTGCTCGTCGAGACGGTCGGGGTCGGCCAGTCGGAGACCGCGGTCGCCGACATGGTCGACACCTTCGTCCTGCTCACCCTCGCCCGTACGGGCGACCAGCTCCAGGGCATCAAGAAGGGCGTGCTGGAGCTGGCCGACGTCATCGCGGTCAACAAGGCCGACGGCGAGCACGAGACGGCCGCGCGCAGGGCGGCGCGTGAGCTGTCCGGGGCGCTGCGGCTGCTGCGCTCGGACACGCCCGTGCTGACCTGCAGTGGTCTGACCGGCGCCGGGCTCGAGGAGCTGTGGGCCCACGTCGTGCGCCACCAGGAGGGCGCCGACCTCGCGGCCCGGCGCAGCCGCCAGCAGGTCGAGTGGACCTGGGCCCTGGTCCGGGAGCGGCTGCTGGCCATGCTCCACGACGCCACCGCGGAGATCGCGCCCGACATCGAGCGGCAGGTCCTCGCCGGCACCCTCACCCCGGCGCTGGCCGCCGACCGCATCCTGGCGGCCTTCCTGGCCGCGGACGCCTCTCATGACACCCGGGGGATCACCTTTCCTCCCGAGTGAGAGAGATCGCTACCCGTGTGACCGGGAATGCACTGTTGCACGTTTCCCCCGGCCGGAACCGTGCCACGATGTGGCCGCTTTCGACTACGGGGAGGTGCGATGAACCACGATCCGATGATGCCGCCGCAGGTGGAGCGTGCTCTGCGGGAGTATCGGGCGCTACTGTCCGCGCACGGGATCACCTGGGGAGAGCCGCCGCTGGGCTACGTCCGGATGATGCCGTTCCTCCGGTTTCCTGAGCAGGCCGAGCGGATGACTCTGCGGCCCGACCTCGACGCGGAGTTCCGCGACACCCTGGACGGCGAGGTCCCCCGGGGGCTGGCGGCACTGCGGCTGACCACGGACGGCCACCGCCTGGAGCACCGCCTGGATCACGGCCCGGCCCGGCCGGTGGTGTCGCCGGGGCCTGTGCCGGTCATCCTGCTGGTCGACTCCGCGCTGCCGCACCCGGTCGAGGTGACGGCCGACGGCGTGCCGTACGGGATCACGGCGGGCGGGGCCAGGCTCCTCGACGTGACGACCGCGACCACGCTCACGGTGGACGGCGAGGTGGTGGACCTGTCGGGGCTGGCCCGGCCCGCGCCGGCCGCGCGGCTGCGGTTGCGGGCGGGCTTCCCGTGCCGGTGGAGCGTCACCTCGGCCGGCGGCCAGGGGTGGTATCCGGAGGGAGCGCCGGAACGGCGCGACAACGACGATCAGCCGTTCTTCCACGGCGACGACGTCGTGCTCGCCGTGCCCTGCGAGCCCGTCACGATCCGGGTCACGCGCGGCATGGAATATGACATCGCCGAGACGACGGTCGTCCCCAGGACGGGGGAGGAGACGCTGGTCGGGCTCGCGCCGCACCGGCTCTACGACGCCGCCGCCCGCGGCTGGTACGGCGCCGACCTGCACGTCCACATGAACTGGGCGGGCGACCTGGTCGCCGCACCGGCGGAGGCGGCCGCCGCGCAGCTCGGCGAGGACCTGCACGTGCTGAACCTCGTCGCCGGCAACGTCGCGGGCGCCCGGGTCTACGACCGGGAGGCGCTCCAGCACTGGGCCGGGCGCGACCTGCCGTGGTCGGACGCCGGGCACGTCGCACGGATGGGCGTGGAGTATCGCAACGACCTGTTCGGGCACGTCCACGTCTTCGGGGTGGCCGCGCCGCCCGCCGTCTATCACACGGGCTTCGGCGCCGACGCCGACTGGCCGCCCAACGCGGCGGTCTGCGGCGACCTGCGGGAGCCGCGCGCGGTCCTCGGGTACGCCCACCCGTTCCACGGCCCGGTCTCCTCCCCCGAGGACGTGGCCGGGGACGGGAGGAGGAACTGCACCGGCCGTGCCCTGGTGGTGGACGCCGCGCTCGGCATGGTCGACGGCGTCGAAGTGTTGCACTTCAGCGACAGGTCGTCCGCGCCGGGGACCGCCGAGGTCTACCGGAGGCTGGTCGGCGCGGGCAACCGGCTCGCCGCGCTCGCCGGGACCGACACCATGCTGTCGTTCACCCGCCAGGACACGGTCTCCAGCCCGCCGGGCTGGGAGCGCGTCTACGCCCGCGTCGACGGGCCGCTCAGCGCCGAGTCGTTCGCCGAGGCCGTACGGCGGGGCCGGACGTTCGCCACCACAGGCCCCTGGCTGGAGCTCACGGTGGACGGCCTGGGGCCGGGGGAGACGCTCGACCTCGCGGGCGGCGAGACGGTCGCGGTCCGGGCCAGGGCAGTCGGGCCCGAGGTGGAGCACATCGAGATCAGGACCGCGGGCGGCGTGCTCGCCGAGGGCCCGGGTCACGAGATCACCGCCTCGCTGCCGGTGACGGACGCCGGCTACGTGGTCGCCGTGGCCCACGGCGGCCCCCACCCGCGTGCTCCGCGCGGGCGCGCGTACGCCCACACCAGCCCGGTCTACCTGGACGTGCGGGGACGGCACGTGGCACGGGAGGAGGACGTGCGCTGGTGCCTGCGGTGGCTCGACCTGCTCGACGAGCTGGTGCGGGCCAGGGCCCGCCTGCGGACCCGGGCCCAGCTGCGCGATCACCTCGACCTGATCGAGAAGGCCCGCGCGGTGTACGAATCCCGCCTGTGCTGAGCCCCGTCTGTGATCCTCGGCTCGGCACGGCAGGCCGAGGGCGGGCGGGGGCGCGTCAGGCGAACAGCGCGCGGCCCCAGTAGTCGCCGCCGTCGACCACGCCGGGCGGGCAGGCGAACAGGCCGCTGGAGACGTGCTTGATGTACTCGTTCAGCGCGTCCTTCTGCGACAGCATCCGCTGGATGGGGACGAACTGCTTGCGGGGATCGCGCTGGTAGGCCATGAAGAACAGGCCCGCGTCCAGCCGCCCGAGGCCGTCGGAGCCGTCCACGAAGTTGTAGCCGCGCCGCAGCAGCCGCGCGCCGCCGTGGGCGTCGGGGTGCGCGAGCCGTACGTGCGCGTTGCCGGCGATCACGGGCGTGCCGTCCGGGCCCTTCTTGGCGAAGTCCGGCGCGTCGAACTCCTTGTGCCCGGTGAGCGGCGCGCCCTCGCCCTTGTCGCGGCCGAAGATGGCCTGCTGCTCGGCCAGCGGGGCGCGGTCCCAGGTCTCGATGTGCATCCTGATCTTGCGGGTCACCAGATAGGTGCCGCCGTCCATCCAGGCCGGGCCGTCGCCGGGCGCGGCCCAGAGGTAGTCGCGCAGCATGGCGGTGTCTTCGAGCTTGAGGTTGTTGGTGCCGTCCTTGAAGCCCATGAGGTTGCGCGGCGTCGCCTGCGACCGCGAGGTGGACGAGGTGCGGCCGAACCCGAGCTGCGAGTAGCGGACGGAGACCTTGCCGAATCCGATCCGCGCGAGGTTGCGGATGGCGTGCACCGCCACCTGCGGGTCGTGCGCGCACGCCTGCACGCAGATGTCCCCGCCGGAGATCTCGGGCTGCAGGTCCTCGCCGGGGAAGGCCGGCAGGTCGGCCAGCGCGGGCGGCCTGCGGTCCGCGAGGCCGAACCGGTCGTCGAACAGCGACGGGCCGAAGCCGACGGTCAGCGTCAGGCCGGAGGCGGGCAGACCGAGCGCCTCGCCGGTGTCGTCCGGCGGCGCCTCGGGCGGCCCGCCCACGGCGCCGAACGTGCCGGCGTCCTTGCCCTGGGTCATCCGGGCCGCGGCGGCGGTCCACTCCTGGAGCAGCTCCACGAGCTCGGCCTTGTCCTTCGTGATCACGTCGAACGCGACGAAGTGCAGCCGGTCCTGGGCGGGAGTGGTGACGCCCGCCTGGTGCGGGCCGTAGAAGGGCACGGGGTCGGAGGTCGAGGCCGCGTGGGCGACCGGCTCCTCGGCGAACGAGCGTGTGACGACGGCGCCTGCCCCGACGGCGGCCACGCCCGCGGCGCCCAGGCCGAACAGCCGCCTGCGGCTGATCCCCCTGCCCTCGGAGCGGGCCTCGGAGTGGACCTCGGGCCGGTCCTCGGAGCCGCGCGCGGTCATCCGGCCACCACCGAGGCCACCTTGCTGATCGGCTCGGCCAGGGCGTTGATCGCGTCGGACAGCGCCTTGAGGTCGCTCTTCGACAGCTCCGTGTGCAGCTTCCAGCCGTCGCCGCTGCGGTGCGCGGCGAGCGCGTTCTCGGCGTCGGCGAACTTCGCGTCGAGCGTCTTCACCAGATCGGCGTCGCGCTCCTCCAGCACCGGGCGCAGCGCCTGGACGGCGGCCTTCGAGCCCTGCAGGTTGGCGTCGAAGTCCCACAGGTCGGTGTGCGAGTAGCGGTCCTCCTCACCGGTGATCTTGCCGGTGGCCACCTCGTCGAGCAGCCCCTTGGCGCCGTTGGCGAGCTGTACGGGGGACAGGTCGACCGTCGCGGACTTCGTCACGATCGTGTTCACGTCGGTCATCAGCTTGTCGGCGATGGGGCCGTCGCCGCCGACGTCCTTCTTGACCCACAGGTCCTTCTCGATGCGGTGGAAGCCGGTCCACTCCTCGCCGTCGGCCACATCGTTCTCCCGCGCGTCGATGGCCGGGTCGAGGTCGCCGAAGACCTCGGCGACCGGCTCGATCCGCTCCCAGTAGGTGCGGGCGATCGGGTAGAGCTCCTTGGCCTTGTCCACGTCGCCGGCCTTGACGGCCTCGGTGAACTCCTTGGTCTTGTCGAGCAGCGTGTCGGACTGGCTCTTGATGTAGCGCTTGTAGCTGGCGACGGCCTCGGCGAGCTGGGCGTCCTCGGCGAGCGGCTTGTGCTCGCCGCTGACCTTGAGGGGGCCGCGGATGCCCTTGCCGGTCATCCCGGGCTTGCAGGCGGTCTCGTACACGCCCGGGGGAAGCTCCACCACGACGTCGCGGGTCAGGCCGGGCACGATGTTCTCGACCTCGCCCATGACCCGGTCGCCCGCCGCGTACACGTAGAACTCGGTCACCTTCGTGCCGTTGTTGGTGATCGAGAAGGTCGAGGTGCCGGCGGCCAGGTCGGACTTCGCCACCTTGCACTCGGTGTCGGTGGCGGCCACGGCGATCTTCCCGTCGCCGGCCGCCGTCGCCTCGGTCGCGGTGCCGGTGCCCGTGGACGAGCAGGCGGTGAGGCCGGCGAGGGCCAGCGCCGCGACGGCCAGGACGGTGGGGGTGCGCATGTCGGTGGAACTCCGGTCAGGAAGTGGGCTGAGGAGACGTGGGAGCGGGGCTCGCCGGCCTCTTGGCCGCGGGCCGCAGGAACAGGACGAGGACGGGAACCACGTAGACGACCCAGGCGACGGCCTCCAGCACGCTGGGCTGCGGGGTGATGTTGAACATCCCGCTCAGCAGCGTCGAATACCAGGCGCCGGGGTCGAGCACGCCGCTGATGTCGAAGGCGTAGGTGCTCAGGCCGGGCACCAGCCCCGACTCCTGCAGGTCGTGCACGCCGTACTTGAAGATCCCGGCGGCGACCAGGATCAGCAGCAGGCCCGTCCAGGTGAAGAACTTCGTGAGGTTGATGCGCAGGGCGCTGCGGTAGAGGCCCCAGCCCAGCGCGACCGCGGTGAGCAGCCCGAGCGTGATGCCGATCAGCGGGCTCGCGCTGCTGGTCGCGCCCTGGACGGCGGCGAACCACAGCAGCGCCGTCTCCAGTCCCTCGCGCGCGACGGACAGGAACGCGACCACGACCACGGCGGTGGCTCCGAGTTCGAGGGCCTGGCCCATCTTCTCCCGCAGCTCGCCCGACATCTTGCGAGCGGCCGTACGCATCCAGAAGACCATGAAGGTGACGAAGACGGTCGCGGCCAGGGAGGTCACGGCGTCGAACATCTCCTGCTGCTGCGTCGCGAGGTGGGCCGCGGTGAAGGTCAGCAGCGCGCCGAAGGCGACGGACAGGACGACGGCCGCGCCGACGCCGGCCCAGACGAGGGGCAGCCGCTCGCGGCGGTCGCTCTTGACGAGGAAGGCCACCAGGATGGAGACCACGAGAGTGGCCTCCAGGCCCTCGCGAAGGCCGATGAGGTAGCTCGCGAACACATCGCCTCCGGAATTGTCGGTAAGCCTTACCTAACTTAGGGCAGGTTCACCTTACCGACAAGGTCTCGAACCCATGGAGCGGGGTATGCCTTTTGTCACCTTCAGGGGCAGGTGAGACGACGCTCCCGGTGGCCGGTGGAATCGGTGGGCGGCACGGCGATCCGGGTGACACCCCGGCACGCGGCGCATTCATTCGGGCGAGGTCTCGAACGTGCGGCGGTGCGATCCGGGCGCAGCCCCGAATGGGTGGTGGATCGGCGGGTGGCAGGGCGATCCGGGTGACACCTCGGCAGGCGGCACTCCAGGGGGTCGTGGATCGGTGGGCGGCTTAATTCGGTGGCGTCCCATCTCCGCTCCTCGTTATCGTGACGGACGTCCTGCTGCCGCACCCCGGAGGGTCACTTGGAGCTCTGAGGTCTCGACACCGCGCTTACGGCCGCCATCGGTGGTCCTGGCGCAGCGACCTCAGGCAGACCCTTGCCTCGCGGCCCGTGCCCGCGGTGTCTCCACGGTTCGATCACCATTCCGCCCTTGGGGATACCCGGAGCCGCCCTATGTCTTATTCCATTGTCTGTACGGATCTGTCCTTTTCCTGGCCCGACGGGACGTCCGTCTTCGAGGAGCTCGACTTCGCGTTCGGCGCCGGCCGCACCGGGCTCATCGGCTTCAACGGCAGCGGCAAGTCCACCCTGCTCAAGCTGATCGCGGGAGAGCTCACCCCGACGCGCGGCTCGGTGTCGGTCACCGGGCGGCTGGGCTACCTGCCGCAGAACCTCCCGCTCGGCGCGAGCCGTACGGTGTCCGACCTGCTGGGGATCACGCCCGCGCGGGAGGCGCTGCACGCGATCGAACGGGGCGACCTGAGCGAGGCGAACTACGACGCGGTGGTCTGGGACGTCGAGGAGCGCGCCCGCGCCGAGCTCGACCGCCTCGGGCTGACGGGCGTGGACCTCGACCGGACGGTCGCGACGCTCTCGGGCGGCGAGACCGTCATGGTCGGGCTCGCCGCGCGCTTCCTCGCCGAGCCAGACGTGCTGCTGCTCGACGAGCCGACCAACAACCTCGACCTCGACGCGCGGCGGCGCCTGTACGACGCCGTCTCGTCGTGGACGAGGACGCTGGTCGTCGTCAGCCACGACCGCGCGCTGCTCGACCTGGTGGACCAGATCGCCGACCTGCCCGCCCGCCGCACCTTCGGTGGCACGCTCAGCGCGTACGAGGAGGTGCTCGCGGTCGAGCGGGAGGCCGCCGAGCGGATGGTCCGTGCGGCCGAGGGCGACCTGCGCCGCCAGCGGCGCGAGCTGATCGAGGCGCAGACCAAGCTGGCGCGGCGCGTGCGCTACGGCAACAAGATGTACGAGCAGAAGCGCGAGCCGAAGATCATCATGCAGGAGCGCAAGCGCCAGGCCCAGGTCTCGGCGGGCAAGCACCGCATGATGCACGAGGAGAAGGTGGCGGCCGCCCGCGAGCGGCTGGCCGAGGCGGAGGAGGCGGTGCGCGACGACGCCGAGATCCGGGTCGCGCTGCCGGCCACCGAGGTGCCGTCCGGGCGCACCGTGCTCGAACTGGACGGCCTGCGCACGGCCGCCGGGCCGATCGGCGACCTGATTATCCGTGGCCCGGAGCGGGTCGCCCTGCTGGGACCGAACGGCTCGGGCAAGACGACGCTGCTGCGCACGATCCTGGGGGAGCTCCCGCCGGATGAGGGCTCGGTCAGGCTCGACGTCCCGGTGCGCTACCTGCCGCAGCGGCTCGACGTGCTCGACGACGCGCTCAGCCTGGTCGACAACGTGCGGGCGGTGGCGCCCGCCGCGTCGGTCAACGCCGTCAGGGCCGGGCTCGCCCGGTTCCTGTTCCGGGGCGCCCGGGCCGAACGCCCGGCGGGCACGCTCTCGGGCGGCGAGCGCTTCCGTGCCGTGCTGGCCTCGCTGCTGCTCGCCGAGCCGGCGCCGCGGCTCCTGCTGCTTGACGAGCCGACCAACAACCTCGACCTGGCCAGCGTCCGCCAGCTCGCGCAGGCGCTGTCGGCCTACCGGGGAGCGCTGGTGGTGGTCTCCCACGACCTGCCGTTCCTGGAGTCGATCGGCATCACCCGGTGGGTGACCCTGGGCCCGGAGGGGGTGACGACGTCGGCGTGACCACGGGTTGACAGCATCCGCTCACCGCCTGACAGTGTTTCGGGTGATCACCCCCCGGATCTACTCGCACACCTTGTCACGTACTGTCCAGGCCGGCGCCGTGCTGGCCGCGTCCGTCACGCTCGCGGCCTGCACGGGATCGCCCGGCGGATCGGGAAAGGCCGCCTCCGGCGAGGAGGCGGCTGCGCCGGCCGCCGCCACGACGACCGCCGAGTCGGGGCCGCCCGCGCTGACGCCGGCGGCGTACCGTAAGGCGCTCGACGCCGCCGGCCGCCCCGCCCGCTCGACGCTCGCCGCCATCGCCAAGGCGCGGACCTTCAAGTCGCTCCACCAGCGCATCGGCCGGGCGGAAAGCGCCCTGGAGTCCGCACAGGAGCGGCTCGGCGGGCTGCGGCCTCCCGCGGACGTCGCCGCCGAGCACGCCGACTACGTCGCGGCGCTGCGGGGCCTGAACGGCAGGCTCGGCGCGCTGGACGAGGACGTGTCGTCGCGCGTCCTGTGCAGCGGGGCGGCCGTGCTGGCCGGTCTCGGCCGGTCGGGTGAGTTCAAGGACCTCAAGTCCGCCGCGGGCGACCTCGCGAAGGCCGGTGACTACCCGGTGGTCCAGATCAGGCCGCCGGCCCGGCGCACCCGTCGCCTCGGCAACGGCACGATCCTGCTCTCGGCGATCCGAGGCGGCCGGGGCACGCTGACCGTGAAGAACGGCGGCACGCAGGACGGCGTCGTGACCCTCGTGCGCGGAGGCCGCAAGGCGGTCAGCTTCTACGTGCGCAAGCGGTCGACCGCCAAGGTCTCGAACATCAAGGACGGCACCTACCGCGTCTACTTCACCACCGGGGCGGACTACGACCGGGGCGCCCGTGCCTTCACCAGGAACTGCGGTTTCTCGAAGTTCGACGACGCGGTGAAGTTCCAGACCGTCTACAGCGGATACAGCGTGAGATGGAGCGACTGGACGCTCACGCTCGACGCCGTTTTCGGCGGGAACGCCACAACGAGCGACGTGGACCCGGACGCCTTCCCCGCATGACCCGGACGTTCTTCCCGTACGTCCGGCCCGGAAGCCGTCCGGCATGACCCCGGGCACGCCGGAGGCCGCGGCCCAGGGCAGGGGCCGCGGCCTCCGGTGAAGCCTTCAGGATGCGCTCAGCTGGAGAACAGCATGCCGATCCAGCTGCCCCGCCGGTGGTGGCCGTAGTGGCCGCCGTGGTGACCACCCCAGGCGGGCCCTCCGTACGCAGGCGGCGGGGGAGCGTAGTGCTGCTGGGCCCACTGGGCCTCCATCCGGGTCAGCGTCTCCAGCTCGCCGTAGTCCAGGAAGATCCCGCGGCAGTTGTCGCACTGCTCGATGTGGACGCCGTTGCGGTCCAGCGTCCGCATCCGGCCACGGCACTTGGGGCACTCCACGTGACGAACTCTCCTCGATCAGGTCTCGGCCTCCACGGCCGCGACGATCCTCTTGCAGGCGGACACCAGTGCCTCGGCGGCGTCGTCAGGAGGTTCCCCCGCCCGCGCCGCCGTCGCCACCGCCGTCGCCGCCAGTTGGACGGTCAACGCCCGGGCCGGCGCGTCGAGTTCCCGCCACGGGTCGTCCGCGGAGACGGCGGTCCCGCCCGCCGCCAGATAGGCGGTCAGGAAGCGCTCCCAGTCGTACGGGCCGAGCAGGCCGGCGGCGTACCACGCGGCCGGGCGCGCAAGGTCCCACGCGGGGTCGCCGGGGCCCAGGTCGTCGGGGTCGATGAGCAGCCACGCGCCGTCGTGCCGGACGATCTGGCCGAGGTGCCAGTCGCCGTGCGTCAGCGCGCCGCCCTCCCGCGCCGGCGGCAGCGTCGCGTACGCCGCGCGGATGGGCGCCGCGACCGGGCCGGGCACGCCGGCCGCCTCCAGGTCGGCCATGGCCCTGGGCAGCCGCGACGGTCCCCCGGCGGGCGGCAGCCCCGGGGACGCCGGCCGGGAGTGCAGCAGGGCGAGCAGCCGGCCGCCCTCCTCCCACGGGGTGCTCCCGGCGTCCACGTCGGCGATGGTGAGCGGCTCGCCCGCGGGCCAGATCGTGACGAGCCTGCCGTCCAGCCGTTCGAGGCCGAGCGGGGCCAGCATGACGCCCGGCAGGTTAGCGGCGGCGTCGAGGCGGGCGCGCAGGGCGCGTTCGTCGGTGCCGGGGGGATGCGCCTTGACGACCACGTCGCCGGCCCTGACCACGAGCACGCGGGTCTGCTTGAGCACCGACACCGGCCCGTCGCGGCGCGCCAGCCGCGCCAGTTCCTCGATCACGGGGGACACCCTAGGGTGTCGCCATGAAGGTTGGTTTCGGTGTGCCGGTGTCGGGCTCGTGGGCGACCCCGGAGAACATGAGGCGGATCGCGCGCCGCGCGGACGAGCTCGGCTACCACGGGGTGTGGACGTTCCAGCGCCTGCTCTATCCGGTCGGCAACCCGATGGGCCCGGTCTACCGGAGCGTGCACGACCCCGTCGTCACGCTCGCGTACCTGGCGGGCGTCACCGAGCGGGTGCGGCTCGGGGTGGCCGTGCTCAACCTGCCGTTCGTCTCTCCGGTGCTTATGGCCAAGCAGCTCGCCACCCTCCAGGAGGTGTCGGGCGGCAGGCTCGACGTGGGCCTGGGGCTCGGCTGGCTGCCCGAGGAGTTCGCCGCCTCCGGCGTGCCGATGGAACGGCGGGGCAGACGCGGCGAGGAGTACGTCGGCCTGCTGCGGCGGCTGTGGACCGAGGACGTCGTCGAGCACAAGGGCGAGTTCTACGAGGTCCCGCGCTCCCACCAGGACCCCAAGCCGGCCACGCCGCCCACGGTGATGCTCGGCGGCACGGCCCGGGTTGCGCTGGAGCGGGCCGGGCGGATCGCCGACGGCTGGATCAGCTCCAGCCGGGCCGATCTGGACACCATCGACCAGCAGATCGCCATCGTGAAGGAGGCGGCCCGGCAGGCGGGCCGCGACCCCGGCGCCCTGCGGTTCGTCGTCCGCGGCGTCACCCGCGTCCGCCCGGCCGAGGAGGGCCCGCTGACCGGGTCGTACGACAAGATCCGGCGGGACGTCGAGGCGCTCGCGGCCAAGGGCGTCACCGAGGTCTTCCACGACCTCAACTTCGACCCCGAGATCGGCAGCCCCGAGGCCGACCCCCGCGAGTCCATGCGACGCGCCGAAGAGGCCCTCGAAGCTCTCGCCCCCCGCTGAGCTCCCCGGCCGCCAGGGACACGACGAGGACGAGCCCCACGGCGAGCGGCCCGGCGACGGCCAGGTGGGTGGTCAGCGCGTCCACGACGTCGGGGACGAACCGGCTGAGGGTCACCAGGGTCGCCGCCCACGCCGCCGCCGTGGGCACGCTGACGCGGGCGAAGTCCACGTACGGCACGCCCGCCCAGCCGGTGAGCCTCGGGACGAGGGTGCGGGCGGCGCCGAGCCACTGACCGCCCGCGACGGCCCAGGCGCCTCTCCTCGCCACCATCCGGCGGGCCCGCGCCCACGCGGCGGGCGCGAACCGGCCCGCCAGGGGGTGGACGGAGGCGGCGCCCTCGCGCCTGCGCCCTTGGGCGTACGACAGCTGCGGGCCGGCGACGGCGGCGGTCACGGCCACGGCGAGCGTCCCGGCGAACGGCAGCACGCCGAGGCGGGTGAGGCAGCCGAGGGCGACCAGCACGCTCGTCCCCGGCAGCGCCACCCCGGCGAGCGTGCCGGCCTCGGCGACGATCAGGATCGCGGCGACCGCGAGCACGAGGGGAGCGGGAAGCCGGCCGAGCAGGTCAGCCATGGCGCACCGGTCTCCGGCACACGTACGCCAGGCCGGGCGGCATGTTGCGCCAGACCGGCCCGGTCGTGAGCACCTCGTCGAAGGCGGCGCGCAGGCGCCGCCGGAACCGCCGCGCCCGTGCCAGCGGCACCGCGGGCAGATAGGTCACGGTCGTGAACGCCCCCGTCGGGCGCAGCACCCGCCCGACCTCCCCGAGAATCGCCTCCTGCGCGTCCTCGGGGAAGAGCGTCCACGGCAGCGTGCTGATCACGGCGTCGACCCGGGAGACACCCCGTTCGCCCAGCAGTGCGCCGAGGCGGGCCGCGTCGCCCTGGAGCACGTCCAGCCAGGGCCGGGCGCGGCGCAGGTGCGCCACCATCCCCGGGTCGATCTCGACGGCGAGCTGGCGGGAGCCGGGCGCGAGCCGTTCCCTGATGGCCTCGCTGATCGCGCCGGTGCCCGGCCCGAGCTCCACGACCACGGCGGGACCGGTCGTCGGGACGACGGCGGTGAGGGCACGCGCGAGCGAGCGCGAGCTCGGGGCGACGGCGCCCACGACGCCCTGCCGGCGCAGCGCCACGCCCGCGAACGCCCTCAGGTCGGAGACCTGCTGGACTGCGCTGTTCATGCGGCCATCCGGCCGGTGTCGTTCATGCGGTCCATACGGCCGGTGTTGTTCATGCGGTCCATACGGCCGGTGTTGTTCATGCGGCCCGTAAGGCCGGTGTCGTTCATGCGCCCATCAGACCGGCGCGTGACCCGGGCCCGCCAGCCGTCCAGGCCCCCCTGCGGTGGTAGGGCCGGCCATACCACCGCAGGGATGCCTGGCCGTCTTCGACGGAGCCTGGACGGCCTCTAGGGTGGGTCGGGTGCGCCCCAACGGCCCGTGGCAGGCCCTCGCACGCAAGGACCTGCCGGCGACCTCGCTGCCCTGGCGCGCCCTCGCCTACCTGGTGACGGGCGTGGTCGTGGGCATGGTCGTGCTGGCGTCGCTGGTCGTCTCGCTGACCGCAGGGGCGGTGCTCACCGTCCTCCTGGTGGGCGTGCCGCTGCTGGCGCTCCCGGTGGTCGCCGCCGTGCCGCTGGGCGCGCTCGAACGCAGGCGGCTGCGGATCCTGGACGCCGAGCCCGCGCCGAGCCCCCACCGCCCCGCGCGTCCGGGTCCGCGCGGATGGCTCGAGACGCGGCTGCGCGAGCAGGCGACGTGGCGGGCCCTCGCCTATGCGGGCCTGCTGGCCGTCGTGCTCGGCCCGGTCGAGCTGGTCGCCGTGACGTACGGCCTGCTCGTGCCGCTCGTGATGATCTGCGCCCCGATCAGCGTGGCGGAGGCGGGGCCCATCGTGCTGCTGAAGTTCTGGCCGCTCGGCTCGCTCACCGAGGCGTTCGCCGCCGCGCTCCTCGGGGTCGCGGTGCTCGTCCTGGCGGCGTACCCGATCACCGCCCTCGCGACTGCGCACGCCCTGCTGGCCCGGCTGCTGCTCACGCCGGGGAAGGGCGAGCCGGGCGAGCGGCTCGCCGAGCTGACCCGCTCCCGCAGCCGCCTGGTCGAGGCGTTCGAGGTCGAGCGGCGGCGCATCGAACGCGACCTGCACGACGGCGCGCAGCAGCGGCTGGTCGCGCTGACCATGACGCTCGGCCTGGCCAAGGTCTCCACGGGGGAGGAGGCGGCCGGGCTCGTGGCCAGGGCGCACGAGGAGGCGAAGCTCGCCCTCGCCGAGATCCGCGACCTGATCCGCGGCATCCACCCCCGCATCCTCGCCGATCGCGGGCTGCCCGCCGCGGTCGCGGAGCTGGCCGACCGGTCGCCCGTCCCGGTCGAGGTCGACGTGGACGTCCCCCGGCTGCCGGGGCCGGTGGAGTCGGTCGCCTATTTCGTCGTCAGTGAGGGCCTGGCCAACGTGGCCAAGCACAGCGGAGCCGAGCGGGCCTCGGTGCGGGGCCGGCTCGACGGCGGGCTGCTCACCGTCGAGATCCGGGACGACGGCGTGGGCGGCGCGGACGTGACCGCCGGCACCGGGCTCGCCGGGCTCGCCGACCGCGTCTCGGCGTTCGAGGGCAGGCTGATGCTGTCGAGCCCGCCGGGCGGCCCCACCCTGCTGCGCGCGGAGATCGAATGCCTGCCGGCCCTGCCCTGACCGTCGTCATCGCCGAGGACGGCGTGCTGCTTCGCGAGGGACTGGCCACGTTGCTGGCCAGGTTCGGCCACCGGGTGGCCGCCACCGCGGGCGACGCCGAGGGGCTGGTGACGGCGGTGGAGGAGCACGCCCCCGACATCGTCGTCACCGACGTGCGGATGCCGCCCGGGTTCTCCGACGAGGGACTGCGGGCCGCCGTGGCGTTGCGCGCCGCGCACCCCGGCCTCGCCGTCCTGGTGCTGAGCCAGTACGTCGAGCAGACCTATGCGGCCGAACTGCTCGACTCCGGGGACGGCACCGGCGTGGGTTACCTCCTCAAGGACCGGATCGGGGAGGTCGAGGAGTTCGTGGACGCGCTGACCACCGTCGCCGGAGGGGGGACGGTCGTGGACCCGGAGGTCGTGCGTCAGCTCCTGCGCCGCCGCCGCGACCCGCTGCGGCGGCTCACCCCGCGGGAGAGCGAGGTCCTCGCCCTGATGGCCGAGGGCAGGTCGAACGCCGCGATCGCCCGCGCGCTGGCGGTGTCGGAGGCCGTCGTCGGCAAGCACATCGGGAACATCCTCGCCAAGCTCGACCTGCCTCCCGACGAGGACGCCCATCGCCGTGTGCTCGCCGTCGTCACGTTCCTGCGCGGCTGAGGGGTGTCAGGCCCACCTGATGGGTAGGGCGGAGGATGGCAATAACGAGCTAGATGTCCGATTTTTTGATCGGCAGTGGATGAGGCTCCCATGGCGAGGCGACGACGGGATCGCGGCGGGGGCGGGGCCGGCCGCCCACAGGAAGTGACAGCGGAGACGGGATGCTCGCGGCGAGTGTTCATCGTGGGTTCCATGACGGGCGCGGCCGTGCCGTACCTCGCCGTCGAGACGGCCGCGGCGGCGGACGCGAGAGACCTCGGCCAGGCTCCCGCGGCGCCCGCCCCCGAGAACAACTTCGTCGTGCAGGCGACGCCGTCGTGGTATTTCATCCAGCGGGAGAACGGCTCCCAGGAGATGAAGTGGGGTCCGGTCGGGTACGCGGTCCTCCACGGCGAACACGTCGGATATGGGGAGCTGGTCCCCAACGACCGGATGTACATCCACAACAGGGCCCGCCCGCCCGAGATCGACCGCCGGACATGGCGGCTGAAACTCACCGGCGACGCGCTCACCCGCCCGCGGACGTTCACGTACGAGGAACTGCTGGCCATGCCGTCCGTGACGCTGAAACGGACGATCGACTGCGGTGCGAACTGCGCCGCGTTCTTCCCCAAGCTGCCGCCCGGCGGAGCCGACGATCGCTGGCTTCCGGTCGGCTACACCCAGTGGCACTTCGGTGCGGTGGGGGCCGCCGAGTGGACGGGAGTGCGGGCCAAGGACGTGCTGGCGGCGGCCGGCGCGGAAAACCCGGTGGACGTGCAGTTCATCGGCCTCGACGTCATCCGCAACCCGAGCCTCCCCGGCGGCACGGCCCGCTACTCCCAGGTCGCCCCCGCAGGCAAGGTCCTGGAGGACGACACCCTGCTGGTCTATCGCATGAACGGGCAGGACCTGCCCATCGATCACGGCTATCCGCTGCGCCTGCTCCTGTCGGGCTGGGCCGCGGTCAGTTACGTCAAGTGGCTCGGCGAGATCGAGGTGTCGAAGCACCGCATCCCGCCGTCGGGGCTGCAGACGCGGCACCTGCTGACCGGCCCCGCCTATCCCGAGCCGGTCCCCCTGACCGTCGGTCCCGTACGCAGCGCCATCGAGCACGACCGGGAGATCACGCTCGCTCCCGGTGACATCACGCTGCGCGGGCGGGCCTGGTCGGGGGCGGGCGCGATCGAGCGGGTCGACGTCTCCGTGGAGAGGCTGGCCGCCCCCGGGCGGTGGGTCACCGAGATGCCATGGCGGGCGGCCACGCTGCTGAGCACGCCCCAGCCCTACATGTGGGTGCGGTTCGAGGTGCCCTGGCCCGGGGTGAAACCAGGGCAATACCGCGTGATGTCGCGTGCCAGGGACAAGGCGGGCAACGTCCAGCCACGCCCGGAGGACGTGGTGTGGAACCAGCACGGACTCGGCTACAACGGGCACTACCCGCTTGAGCTGATCGTGGCCCCGCCCAGCGACATGCCCTGACGGCGCTTCAGATCATCCCGTACGCCTGGGCGATCAGCTCGTAGGAGCGCAGGCGCGCCGCGCCGCCGTGGACCTGCGTGGTGATCATCAGTTCGTCGGCCCCGGTGCGCTTGCGCAGCTCCTCCAGCCCGTCGCGCACGGTCTGCGGGCCGCCGTGCACCACGTTCGACAGCCGGTCGCGGACGAACTCCCGCTCCATCGGGGTGTACGGGTAGGCCTCCGCCTCCTCGACGGTGGGCGTACGGCCGGGCCGCCCCTGCCGCAGGCGCAGCCATGACAGCGCGCCCGGCATGACCTGGCGCAGCGCCTCCTCGTCGGTGTCGGCCGCGACCGCCGCCACCCCGATCAGCGCGTACGGGCGGTCGAGCACCTCGGAGGGCCGGAACGAGGAGCGGTAGAGATCGAGCGCGGGCTCGGTGTTGGCGGCGCTGAAATGGTGAGCGAAGGCGAACGGCAGCCCGAGCAGCCCGGCCAGCCTGGCGCTGAACCCGCTGGAGCCGAGCAGCCAGATCGGCGGCCGGTCGTCACCGCGCGGCACCGCCTGGATCTTCGCGTACGGATGCCCGGCCGGGAAGGCGGCGTCGAGGAAGCCGGTAAGCTCGGCCACCTGCTGGGGGAACTCGTCCGGGTCCACGTCGGCCGAGCGACGGAGAGCGTTCGCCGTGGCCATGTCCGTTCCGGGGGCGCGTCCGAGGCCGAGGTCGATGCGGCCGGGGTGCAGCGCGTGCAGCGTGCCGAACTGCTCGGCGATCACCAGCGGGGCGTGGTTGGGCAGCATCACGCCGCCGGAGCCGATCCGGATCGACCGGGTCGCCGCCGCGAGGTGGGCGATCAGCACGGCCGGAGACGAGCTGGCGACTCCGGGCATTCCGTGGTGTTCGGCGACCCAGATGCGGTGGTAGCCCCACTCCTCGGCCCGGCGGGCCAGCTCGGTGGCGTCGCGCAGCGCCTCGGCGGGCGATGAGCCCTCGCCCACGGTCGCGAGCTCCAGGATCGACAGCGGCACCTCGGCGGTCCCGCGCGGCACCCCACGGATGTTGTCATCGCTCATGCTCGGCCTAACCTGAGGTCGCATCACGATATTTCCGGACACGGAGAGAGGTGTGCTTCGTCACTCCGTCACCTGCCATGCTTGGACACATGAGCGAGCGAAAGCCCATCGAGTCGTGGCTGTCCGACATGGACGGGGTGCTGGTCCACGAGGGGCAGCCGGTGCCGGGTGCCGACGAGTTCATCAGGCGCCTCAAGGAGTCGGGGAAGCGGTTCCTCGTCCTGACGAACAACTCGATCTACACCCCCCGCGACCTGTCCGTGCGGTTGCGCGCGGCCGGGCTCGAGGTGCCGCCGGAGGCGATCTGGACCTCCGCGCTGGCCACCGCCAAGTTCCTCGCCGACCAGCGGCCCGAGGGCTCGGCGTACGTGATCGGGGAGGCGGGGCTGACCACGGCCCTGCACGAGGCCGGATATGTGCTGACCGATCTCGACCCCGACTACGTGGTGCTGGGCGAGACCCGCACCTACAGCTTCACGTCGATAACGCGGGCGATCCGGCTGATCGACAACGGAGCCCGTTTCATCGCGACCAACCCCGACCCCATCGGCCCCTCGACCGAGGGCTCGCTTCCCGCCTGCGGCGCGGTGGCCGCGATGATCACCAAGGCGACCGGGGTGGAGCCGTACTTCGTCGGCAAGCCCAACCCGATGATGATGCGCAGCGCGCTCAACCAGATCGACGCCCACAGCGAGACCACCGCGATGATCGGCGACCGGATGGACACCGACGTCGTCTGCGGCATCGAGGCCGGCCTGCACACGATCCTGGTGCTCACCGGCGTCACCCAGAAGGACCAGATCGACCGCTATCCGTTCCGGCCCACGCAGGTGGTCAACTCCGTGGCCGACCTCATCGAGCTGGTCTGAACCTGACGCGCCCTGTCAGGTACGGGTGCCAGGCTGATCGGCATGAACCATCGCGTCTACCTGGAAATCGGTCCCAAGAAGGTCTTCGCCTGCTCGGTCGACTGGCCGGGCTGGTGCCGCATCGGCAGGACCGAGGAGGCCGCGCTCGGCACGCTCGTGGACTACACGCCGCGCTTCCGGGTGATCGCCGAGCGGGCGGGGCTGAAGTTCGCGCCGGGCGACCCGGCGGTCGTCGGGCGGGTCAAGGGCGACAGCACCACGGACTTCGGCGCGATCTCCGCCATCCCCGACTTCGACCGGGAGCCGGTGGACGCGCCGGAGGCCGCGCGTGCGGCCGCCCTCGCCCGCGCGGCGTGGGCGGCGTTCGCCGAGGTGGCCGCGACGTCCCCGGAGGAGCTGCGCAAGGGCCCCAGGGGCGGCGGCAGAGACCGCGACAAGATGGTCTCCCACGTCGTGGAGGCCGAGCGCGCGTACGCCCGGAAGATCGGCGTACGGCACAAGCCGTTCAAGGACGAGGCCGGCCTGACCGCCATGCGCGAGGACATTGTGCGGGTGCTCGAACGGCCCGCCGAGGCGTTCCCTCCCGGCGGTGAGGGCTGGCCCGTCCGCTATGCCGCCCGCCGCATCATCTGGCACGTGGTCGACCACATCTGGGAGATGGAAGACCGCCGGATCTAGGTGAGGGCGTCGGCGGCGCGCAGCGCGAGGGCGACGACGGCGGCGTCCTCGGGGACGCGCACGTCCCGGCCGGTGAGCTCGCGGAAGCGCGCGAAGCGGTGCTGCACGGTGTTGCGATGGCAGTAGAGAGCCGCGGCCGTGTCGGCGACCGAGCCGGAGCCGGTCAGATGGATCCGCACGGTCTCCAGCAGCCGCTCGCCCTCCGAGCCGCCCAGGGCGGCCAGCGGGCCGAGCACCTGGTGCGCGAGCTCGGCCGCAAGCTCCCCGCTGCCGCCGACGAAGACGTCCAGCCAGGCGTCCTCCAGCCGCCGTGGCCCCGCACCGGCCCGCGACGCTCCTTCGGCCGCCGCGGCCAGCCGTACGGCGCGGGGAACCTCCGACAGTCCGGAGACGACGGGAGAGACCCCGCAGCGCACCCCCGCAAGCGCGGCCAGGACCGACCGCGGCACGCAGGCGGTCCGGGCCGTCGGCTGCACGATCAGCACGTCGCCGGTCGGCGACTCGTGGCGGTAGTGAACGCCGATACCGGCCATCGCCGCCGCCGCGGCGCGCAGCGCCGCCCCCTCCCCAGGATGGGCGACCACGGCGAGGACCGGCTGTGCCGGGGCGAACCCGAGGACCCGGCCGGCGTCGCGCACCACGTCGGGGTTGCGGCCCTGGCTGTCCATGAGGCGGGCGAACCAGGCCCTGCGCTGGTCCTCCCGTTGCCGTCCCATCTCCAGCACCGCCCGCTGGTAGCCCGTCATCAGCCCGGTCACGTGCTGTTCCACCGCCTCCCAGACCAGGTGGGCCCCGGCGATCAGGCCGGGCAGCGCCTCCGGTGTCGCCCGCACGTTCATGGCCCGCCAGAGCACCCGGGCGTCGAGACGCGCGGCGGCCAGCAGCGACTCCAGCGGCACCCCCTGGCCGGCCCTGCGCTCCCCAACGCGCTCGGAGAGCCCGGCCATGCCGGGGGCGACCGATCCCGTGGCGATGTGCCGCAGCAACATATCCAGCCCGGCCAACGCCGTGCCCCGCAGTTCGTCCCGGGAGACAGGCGGGTCGGGCGACCCGTACGGATCGACGAGCTCGACCTGGGCCAGCCACTCCTCGACGATGTCCTCGATGTCGTCGAGGCAGCGCAGCGCCAGCTCGGCCACCGGTGCTGGAGGGGGAGTGTTCATCTGCACAATCTAGCCGCCGATTTCCGCGGCGGAATGCCGTTGGGCCGCTCCCTAACCTGCGCCTACGGTTGACTCGCCCGCAAGGACGGGCCATCGAGCGGAGACGAAAGCGAGGGCGGACTGTGCACCTGACACCTCGCGAGCAGGAGCGGATCACCCTTTTCACGGTGGCGGAACTGGCGCGGCGGCGCCGGGCCCGGGGCCGCAGGCTCAACGCCCCAGAGGCTGTCGCCCTGCTCTGCGACGAGATCCTCGAGCGTGCCTGGGACGGTGCGTCCCTGGAGGAGGTCGTGGCGGCGGCGCGGTCGCTGCTCACCGCGGACGACGTCATGGAGGGCGTGCCCGACCTGGTGCCGCAGGTGCAGGTCGAGGCGCTGTTTCCCAACGGTACGGCCCTGGTCTGTGTCGACACCCCGTTCGGGGCGGGGGACGGGCGCGGCCCGGGCGCGGTGGAGACCGCCGAGGGCGAGCTGCGCCTCAACGAGGGGCGCGACCGGGGGCGGATCGCCGTGCGCAACGACGGCGAGCAGACCGTCTACGTCTCCTCGCACTTTCCGCTCGACCAGGTCAACCCTGCCCTGTCCTTCGACCGGGCACGAGCGGCGGGCATGCGCTTGGACATCCCGGCGGGCACAGCGCTCGCCTTCCCGCCCGGAACCGAGCGGCTCGTGGAGGTGGTGAAGGCGTGACGACCATCCCGAGGGAGACCTACGCGAGGATCTACGGCCCGACCACGGGCGACCGCGTACGGCTCGGCGACACCTGTCTGTGGATCGAGGTCGAGCACGACGACACTCCGTACGGCGACGAGCTGCTCGGCGGATGCGGCAAGACGCTGCGGGACGGGCTGCTGGCCTCCCCGCGCGCCGACCGGGAGTCGGCGCTCGACCTGGTCGTCACCAACGTCGTGCTGCTCGACCCGGTGCTCGGCGTGCGCAAGACGGTCATCGGGGTCAAGGACGGCCGGGTCGTCAGCGTCGGCGCCGCGAACAACGGCGACGGGGACTTCGCGATCGACTCCCACACCGCGATCGTCACCGGCGAGGGCCTCATCGCGACGCCGGGCGTCATCGACTCGCACGTGCACCTGTCCTCGCCCGAGATCGCGCCCGCCGCGCTCGCCTCCGGCGTGACGACCGTCGTGGGCATGGGCCTCGGCGGCGTCTGGGACGTGGGTTGCAACCCCGCCCACAACCTGCACACGCTGATGAGCGCCTGGCGGGGCACCCCGATGAACGTCGCGTTCCTCGCCCGCGGCTCCTCCAGCTCGTCGAGGCTGCTGGAGGAGGCCGTGCTCGCCGGCGCCGGGGGTTTCAAGATCCATGAGGACTTCGGTGCGACGCCCGCGATCGTGGACACCTGTCTTGGGGTCGCCGAGCAGGCGGATCTGCCGGTCGCGCTGCACACCGACTCGATGAACGAGTCGGGTTACCTGGCCGACACCGTCGCCGCCACCCGGGGACGCACGGTGCACGCCTACCACGTGGAGGGGGGCGGCGGACACCCCGACCTGCTCCGGATCCTCTCCGAGCCGAACATCCTGCCGTCGTCCACGACGCCGACCATCCCCTACACCACCAACACGGTCGGCGAGCTGTTCCCGATGACGATGACCGTCCACCGGCAGAACCACCACATCGGCAGCGACGTCGAGGTGACCCGCAGCCGGATCAGGGGGCACGCCATCGCGGCCGAGAACGCGCTGCACGACCTCGGCGCCATCAGCATCGTCAACTCCGACTCCATGGGCATGGGACGGGTCGCCGAGACGATCCGCAGGACCTGGCAGCTCGCCCACCTGCAGGCGCTGCGCACAGAGGCCGCGCAGCCGGACAACGCAAGGGTCCTGCGTTATCTGGCCAAGCTCACGCTGAACCCCGCCATCGCCCACGGGATGGCGCACGAGGTCGGCACCCTGCAGCCGGGACGGCTGGCCGACATCGTGCTGTGGAACCCGGCGTGGTTCGGCACCAAGCCCGAGCTCGTGATCAAGGCCGGCTTCGTCGCCTGGGGCGTGTCCGGCAGCGGCTCGGGCTCGACCCGGCTGACCCAGCCCCGCATCTACCGCCCGTACTTCGGCGGGCTCGGCGACGCGCCGGCCCGCCTGTCGCGGATCTTCGTCGCCCACGAGGCGCTGGACTCCGCGGACGCCCGTGAGGCGCTGCCCACGGGCCTGCGTTACGCGGCCATCCGCCGCACGCGCGGCCTGACCAGGGCCGACATGTGCCGCAATACGGCGACCCCGCGGGTCGAGGTGTCCCGGGAGCCCGGTCCCGTCCTGGTGGACGGCGCCGAGGTCCACGTGGCCCCCGCCACCGAGGTGCCCCTGTCCCGACTGCATCACTTCGCCTAGCCCCCCTGGTGATACGCAATTGAGTACGAGCAAGGCCCGCGGCGCGGGCATCGCGTCCTTCGTCGGCACCTCCATCGAGTGGTACGACTTTTACATCTACGGAACCGCCTCGGCGCTGGTGTTCGGCAAGCTGTTCTTCCCCGAGGCCAGCCCCACGGCGGGCGTCATGGCGTCCTTCGCCACGTTCTGGGTCGGGTTCCTGGCCCGTCCGCTGGGCGGGGTGGTCTTCGGGCACCTCGGCGACCGCATCGGCCGCAAGGGCACACTCATCACCACGCTGCTCCTCATGGGCGGCGCGACGACCCTGGTGGGGGTGCTGCCGACGTACGAGTCCATCGGGATGGCGGCGCCCGCGCTGCTGGCCGCGCTCCGCCTGGTGCAGGGCATCGCGGTGGGCGGCGAGTGGGGCGGCGCCGTGCTGATCGCCGCCGAGCACGCCGGGCCCAAGCGCATCTTCTACGCGGCGTTCGCCCAGCAGGGCTCGCCCGCAGGGTCGATCCTCGCCACCGGCATGTTCGCGCTGGTCAGCCTGCTGCCTGACGACGCGTTCCTGTCGTACGGCTGGCGCATCCCATTCCTCGCCTCCGCCGTCCTGCTCGTGATCGGGCTGGTCATCCGGCTGCGGGTCGAGGAGTCGCCGGAGTTCGTGCGGATGCGCGAGCAGCGTGAGGTCGTCAAGCTCCCCGTCGCGGAGGTCTTCCGCACGGCCTGGCCGCTGGTGCTGCTCGGCATCGGCGCGAGCGGCGTCGGCATCGCCTCGGCATACTTCACCAACACCTTCATCCTGTCGTGGGCCACCACCGATCTCGGCATCGCGAAGGGCACGATGCTGAACGTTCTGCTCGTCGTGGCGGTCGTGCAGTTCGTCACGCAGCCCGCAGGGGCCGTGCTCGGGCAGCGCTGGGGAGCTGCGAAGTTCATGCTGGCGGCGTTCACGGTGCTGATCGTCATGACACCGGTGACGTTCCTGCTGGTCGGCACCGGCTCCGCGCCGCTGGTCACGCTGGGCCTCGCCCTGAGCATCGTGTTCAGCGGCGCGTCGTACGCGGCGCTGGCGGGCTTCCTCGCCGAGGCGTTCCCGGCCAGGGTGCGCTACACCGGCATCTCGCTGTCCTACCAGTTGTGCGGCGCGCTGATCGGCGGCACCACCCCGCTCATCGCGCAGGCCCTGCTGACATGGTCGGGATCGATCTGGCTCGTCGTGGCGCAGTACATCGTGATCATCCTGCTGACGATGGCGTGCGTCGCCGGCCTGCGTCACTGCTCCGCCGCCGCGGCGAAGGCCCGGCCCGCCACCACGGCCGCCTGAGCAACATCGGAGGGAAGCACCATGCGTCTGGACGTCCTGTTCGTCAACGGCCGGTTCACCACCCTGGACCCCGATCGGCCCGCTGCGACCCGGCTCGGCGTGTTCACCGGCCGGATCGCGGGGCTGGACGAGGACCTGGACGGGCTCACCGCCGATGTCGTGGTCGATCTCCGGGGCGCGCCGGTGGTGCCGGGATTCAACGACGCCCATCATCACCTGAGCATGCGGGGCCAGCGGCTGCGCGAGCTGGACCTGCGCGACGGCGGGGTGCGGACGCTCGACGAGCTGTACGCGAAGGTCGCCGAGCGCGCCGCGGGCCTGCCGCAGGACGAGTGGATCAGGGGGGCGGGCTACGACCAGAACAAGCTGGGCGGGCTGCACCCGAGCCGCGAGGCGCTCGACCGGGCAGCCGGGGGGCGGCCCGTCTGGCTCCAGCACGTCTCCGGCCACATGGGCGTCGCGAACACGGCGGCGTTCGCACGCATGGGCTTCGAGCGCGTCGAGGACGTGCCGGACGTCCCCGGCGGCACGGTCGGGCGGGACGCCGACGGCCGGCCCGACGGGCTGCTCGCCGAGCAGGCCCAGGGCCTGGCGTACGCCGTGCTGCGCCCGGTGCCGTTCGAGGACTTCGTCGAGGGCATCGCACTGGCCGGCCGGGCGGCGGCCGGTGAGGGCCTGACCAGCTTGACCGAGCCCGGCATCGGCCGGGGGCTGGCCGGCAACGGCGCCTGGGACCTCGCGGCCTTCCAGGAGGCGGTGCGGCGGGGCGTGCTGCCGCAGCGGGTCACGCTGATGCCCGGCTCCCCCAACCTGCACGACATCGGCGACGGCTGGTTCGGGCTCGACCTCGGGTTCCGCACCGGCATGGGCGACGACCGGCTGCGGATCGGGCCGGTGAAGCTGTTCTCTGACGGCTCGCTCATCGGCCGCACCGCCGCCATGTGCTGCGACTACGAGGGAGAGCCGGGCAACCGGGGACTGCTGCAGGAGGACGCCGAGGCGCTGCGCGCCTTCATCCTGCGGGCGCACGCCGCGGGCTGGCAGATCGCCACCCACGCCATCGGCGACCACGCGATCGACGTCGTGCTCGACGCCTACGAGGAGGCGCAGGCGCGTGATCCCCGGCCCGGCGCCCGCCATCGCATCGAGCACTGCGCGGTGACCAGCGACGCCCAGGTGGCGAGGATCGCCCGGCTCGGTGTCATCCCGGTGCCTCAGGGCCGGTTCGTCTCCGAGCTCGGTGACGGCATGCTCGCCGCCCTCGGCCCAGAGCGCTCGCTCGGCTGCTACCGGCAGAGGTCGTTCCTGGAGGCCGGCATCGTGGTCCCGGGCAGCTCCGACTGCCCGGTGGCCGACGGCGCCCCGCTGCTCGGCATCCACGACCTGGTCAACCGCCGTACGGCGAGTGGCGTGCCGTTCACCCCCGCGGAGTCCCTCACCGTGGAGCAGGCGCTGCGCGCGTACACGGTCGGTTCGGCGTACGCCGTGGGGGAGGAGCGGAACAAGGGCACGCTGTCACGCGGCAAACTGGCCGACTTCGTCGTCCTGGGCGACGACCTGTTCGCGGTCGCCCCCGAGCGAATCAAGGACGTCGCCGTGCTCGCCACCGTCGTCGGCGGCGTCTTCGTCTTCGACGAGGCCGGCCTGTCCGTATAAGCCTTGATAAGTGGTACGTTGTTACCATGGTAACGGTGCAGCGGACGCAGACCGGGCTTCGCATCGAGCGCAACATGCTCAAGGTGCTCAAGGGCCTGGCCGAATATCTGGACATGTCCCTCGGCGACCTCGTCGAGGGAATCGTCCTGCACGCCTTCGAGGGCAAGGCGCCGTTCGGGCCGGAGACCCTCGCGAAGATCGGACAGCTCAAGGAGGTCTACGGCCTCACGCTCACGGCCGCCGATGCCCACCGGCTGGAGGAGAAGTGAGCACCGGGCCGCGGCGCCGCCGCCTCACCGGCACGGTCAGGGTCGCCCTCCCGCCCGCCGAGGCGTTCCGGCTGTTCACCCCGTACGGTGAACGGGACTGGGCGGAGGGATGGGAGCCGCGGTTCCCCGAACAGGTGACGGACGACACGGCGCCCGGCACGGTCTTCCAGACCCTTGCGCACGGCGTGACCACCACGTGGGTCGTCCTGCACCGCGAGCCCGGCCGTTCGGTCTCCTATGCGCGGGTGCGCGAGGGGGTCCACGCCGGCACGGTCGGCGTCGCGCTAGCCCCGTCGGAGTCCGGGGGCAGCGATGTGACGGTCACCTACGACCTCACCCCGCTGACCGCCGAGGCCGAGGCCGAGCTGGCCGCCTTCGCCGCCGGCTACCCGGCGTTCATGCGCTCCTGGGAGGACGCCATCGCCGACCATCTGGGATAGCGCCCTCAGGGGCGGCGGGGTCAGTCCTCCGTACGGCGCAGGCGTTTGAGGTCGGAGCGGTGCTTCTTGGCCGCCAGACGGCGCTCGACCGCGCCCTTGGACGGCTTGGTGGGACGGCGCCGCTTGGGCGGCGGCGCGATGGCGTCGCGGAGGAGGGCGGCGAGCCGCTCCCGCGCGGCCTCCCGGTTGCGCAGTTGGGAGCGGTACTCCGAGGCCGCGATCGTGATCACGCCGTCCACCGCGCGGGCGGAGAGCCGTTCGAGCGCGCGGGCCCTGAGCACCGGGCCGAGGGCGGTGGTGCGCGCGAGGTCGAAGCTCAGCTCGACCCGGCTGTCGGTGGTGTTGACGCCCTGGCCGCCCGGCCCGGACGAGCGGGAGAAACGCCAGGCGAGCTCCGCTTCGGGCACGACGATCGAGCCGCGCACGTGCAACGGGCCTGACATGGGTTCTCTCCCTCGACGAACGGACGGGACGCCCAACTTATCGGGGTGAATATCGCCACCACTCTCCATTTATCACCGTAAACGCGGCGTGTGGTTGTCGCGGCCGATCGCGTCGTGCACAGTGGCCCCCGGAATCCGGCGGGCCCCGGGCGCCGGGGCGACAGGGATGGGCGGGAGCATGACCTCGATCGTGGGCGTCCACGGCATCGGCAAATACCACTACTTCGAGGAGGCCGGCGGGTCGGCGGGCGGCGCCGCCGAGGCCGTGCGGGCCAAGTGGAACACCTATCTGCACCAGGGACTCAACGGCCGGGCGGACGGCACGGGCGAATACTTCGCCGAGATCGCCTATTACGCCCACCACCTGCACGGCGGCCCGCCGAAGCCGCCGCGGCAGATGGCGACGCCCGCCAAGCTGGTCCTCGCCGACTGGGCGGTCCAGCTCGGCGGCCCGTTCCGCGAGGCGGCGGGGGAGTCGCTCACCGGTCTCGCCCACCGGCTGGCCGAGTGGCTGCTGACGAGGATGGGCCCGCAGGCGGTGCGGTTCGCCGAGGACTTCTGCCCGGAGGTGGCCGCCTACCTGGGCGGCGGCGACCCGCGCGTGCGGGCCCGCGAGGCGGTCGCCGAGGTCGTCCGCAGGCGCCGCCCCCGCGTGGTGGTCGCCCACTCGCTCGGCAGCGTCGTGACGTACGAGGCGCTGTGGGCCCATCCCGACCTCTCCGTCGAGCTGCTGGTGACGCTGGGCAGCCCGCTAGGCATGCGCGGCGTCGTCTTCGAGCGGCTCGCGCCGGTCCCGGTGCGCGGGCGCGGGGCGCGCCCGCCGGGGGTGCGCCGCTGGATCAACATCGCCGACAAGGACGACATCGCCGCCATCCCGGCCGTGCTGGCGTCGTGCTTCGACGGCGTCGAACGGGACGTCTCCTGCGACATCGACTGGCTCGACTTCCACACCGTGCGCAACTACCTGCGCTGTGGGAGCGCCAACGAGTTCCTCAAGCCCTATGTGATCTGATTCCGCACACGGGTTATGCTCGTACGACCATGAAGACTGTGCTTTTCGACTACGGCAACGTCGTGTCGCTTCCCCAGGACCCCGAAGACGTCGCGCGCATGGCGGGAGGTGATCCGGGGTTCGAAGACCGCTACTGGGCGGCGCGGCTCGACTTCGACCGGGGCACGCTCGACCCGGCCGCGTACTGGTCCCACGTGTACGGCAGGCCGATGGGCGGGGCCGAGCTGGACGCGGTCGTCGCCCTCGACACGGCGAGCTGGTCGCGGCCCAACGAGGAGACCGTGGCGATCATCGACGAGCTGGCCGGCGTCGGGGTGCCCATGGCGCTGCTGTCCAACATGCCGGTCTGCATCGCCGAGACGATCGACACGCTGCCGTTCATGCGGCCGATCGGCCCGAGGTTCTACAGCGGCCGGATGGGCCTGGTGAAGCCGGAGCCGGAGATCTTCCACGAGACCGTGGCCTGGCTCGGGGCGGCCCCCGGCGATCTCGTCTTCGTGGACGACCGGGAGCAGAACGTCGCGGCGGCCAAGAGGGTGGGGCTGGCCGCCGTCCACTTCCGCGACGCCGCCGCCCTGCGCGAGGAGCTCAAGACGCTGCTGACCTAGGGAGCGTCCGGCGGGGCGTCAGGTGAGGGGTGGCGCCTCGACCGGGCAGCCGGGAGCGGGCGGCTCGGGCGCGGACACGAGCACGTTCCGCCTGATCGTGACGAACGTGAGGGCCGCCGCGACGGCCATCATGGCCGCGGCGGCCAGCATCGAGGTGTGGAACCCCCGGGTGAACGCCGCAGGGGAGTCGTAGGCGGCCCCCGTCAGGCCCACCAGCGGCGGGACGGCGGCGACGGCCAGCAGGCCGCCCGTCCGGGCCAGGGCGTTGTTGATCCCGCTGGCCACGCCCGCGTACCGATCCTCCGCGGTGGCGAGCACGGTCGCGGTGAGCGGGGCGACGGCGGCGGACAGGCCGAGCCCGAACACGACCGCCGCCGGCAGCACGTCGGCGAGATAGGACGCGTCCGGGGCGATACGGCTCATCAGCAGCAGCCCGGCCGCGCACAGGAGGATGCCCGCCGTCATGGGGAGGCGCGGGCCTGCCCGCTTGGCCAGGTCGCCCGCCCGGGGCGACAGCAGCAGCATGAGGATCGTCACCGGGAGCATCGCCGACCCCGCGGCGATCGGGGAGAACCCGGCCGACACCTGGAGCTGGACGACCAGCAGGAAGAACACCAGGCCCATCGCGGCGTACATGACCAGCGTGACGACGTTGACCGCGGTGAACTCCCGCGAGGCGAAGACCCCCACCGGGACGAGCGACCGGGGAGAGCGCCGGATCTCCACGACCACGAAACAGATGGACAGGACGATCCCGGCGGCCAGCGGCACCAGCCCGTCGCCCGCCAGGATCAGCCCGTACGTCAGCCCGGCCAGCGCGGGTGCGGCGAGGACGGTGCCGAGCACGTCGAAGCGGCCGTTCGACCCGGGGTCGCGGGTCTCGGGCACGTGGCGGGTGGCGACGCCGGCCACGACGGCCGCGAGTGGCAGGTTGAGCAGGAACACCCAGCGCCAGCCCGCCGTCTCCACGAGCCAGCCGCCGAACAACGGCCCGAGCGCGGCGGCCACGCCGCCCAGCCCCGACCAGGCGCCGACGGCGCGCGGCCGGTCGTCCGGCACGTAGCTCGCCTGGATGATCGCCAGGGACCCGGGGATCAGCAGGGCCCCGCCGATGCCCTGGAGTGCGCGAGCGAGCACGAGCACCGGCGTGCTGGGCGCGGCCCCGCAGAGCGCGGAGGCCAGGGCGAACCAGACCACCCCGGTGACGAAGATCTTCCGCCTGCCCAGCCGGTCGCCCAGCGACCCGCCCAGCAGGATCAGCGCGGCCATCGTGAGCGTGTACGCGTTCACGGTCCACTGGAGGCCGGACATCCCGGCGTGCAGGTCGCGCCCGAGAGCGGGCAGGGCCACGTTGACCACGGTGCCGTCGAGTGTGGCCATGCCCGACCCGAGGACCGTGGTGACCAGCACCCACCGGCCTGGCGCCGAGCGGAGCCGGATATTTCCGGATGTCATGGACGCCATCATGCGTTACCCGGAGCAGTGGCCCGACCCTCACGGCAAGCCGGATTACACAATTACGATCGCTCACAGCGAACTGACGCAGAACAGGGAACAGGATCGGACTCCTGTTAGTTGAGCCGACATAACTCAACCTAGTGGAGTGCTGATGTCCCAGATCCTTCCCGTCCTTCCGCTCGACGACGAGGTCGTCCTGCCCGGCATGGTCGTGCCTCTCGATCTGTCGGACTCCGAGGTCCGCGCCGCCATCGACGCCGCCCGCGCCAGTGGCGAGAGCACGGTCCTGCTGGTGCCCCGCATAGACGGCCGCTACGGCCCGGTTGGGGTGAGCGCCGTCGTGGAACAGGTCGGCCGGCTGCCGGGCGGCGAGCCCGCGGCCGTGGTCCGCGGCGTCGACCGCATGCGGGTCGGCACCGGCACCACCGGCCCCGGCGCGGCGCTGTGGGTCGAGGCGACCGTGCTCGAACCGGTCCCGGCCGGGCCCAGGGCCGAGGAGCTCGCCAAGGAATACAAGACCCTGACCACCACGATCCTGCAGAAGCGGGGCGCGTGGCAGGTCGTCGACGCCGTCAACCAGATCAAGGAGCCCGCGGTCCTCGCGGACAGCTCCGGTTACGCCCCCTGGCTGACCACGCAGCAGAAGCTGCTGCTGCTGGAGCTCAACGACCCGGCCGAGCGCCTCGACAAGCTGGTCGGCTGGGCCCGCGACCACCTCGCGGAGATGGACGTCGCCGAGACCATCCGCAAGGACGTCCAGGAGGGCATGGAGAAGCAGCAGCGGGAGTTCCTGCTCCGCCAGCAGCTCGCGGCCGTCCGTAAGGAGCTCGCCGAGCTCAACGGCGACCCCTCCGACGAGGAGGAGGACTACCGCGCCCGCATCGAGGCCGCCGACCTGCCGGAGAAGGTCAGGGAGGCCGCGCTGAAGGAGGTCGGCAAGCTGGAGCGGACCTCCGACCAGTCGCCCGAGAGCGGCTGGATCCGCACCTGGCTCGACACCGTGCTCGACATGCCGTGGAACGTCCGCACGACCGACTCCTACGACATCGCCGGGGCCCGCGCGGTGCTCGACGCCGACCACACGGGCCTGACCGACGTGAAGGACCGCATCGTGGAATACCTCGCGGTGCGCAAGCGCAGGGCCGACCAGGGCCTCGGTGTGGTCGGCGGCCGGCGCAGCGGCGCGGTCCTCGCGCTGGCCGGCCCTCCCGGCGTCGGCAAGACCTCGCTCGGTGAGTCGGTCGCCCGCGCCATGGGCCGCAAGTTCGTCCGCGTCGCGCTCGGCGGCGTCCGCGACGAGGCGGAGATCCGCGGCCATCGGCGCACGTACGTGGGGGCGCTGCCCGGCCGTATCGTCCGGGCGATCCGCGAGGCGGGCTCGATGAACCCGGTCGTGCTGCTCGACGAGATCGACAAGGTCGGCGCCGACTACCGGGGCGACCCGACGGCGGCGCTGCTGGAGGTGCTCGACCCGGCGCAGAACCACACGTTCCGCGACCACTACCTGGAGGTCGAGCTCGACCTGAGCGACGTGCTGTTCCTCGCCACCGCGAACGTGCTGGAGCAGGTGCCGGGGCCGCTGCTCGACCGCATGGAGATCGTCACGCTCGACGGCTACACCGAGGACGAGAAGGTCGCCATCGCCCGCGACCACCTGCTCCCGCGCAACCTGGAGAAGGCGGGCCTCACCGCCGACGACGTGACGGTGGAGGACGCGGCGCTGCGCCGCCTGGCGGGCGAGTACACCCGCGAGGCCGGCGTCCGCTCCCTCGAACGCTCGATCGCCCGGATCCTGCGCAAGGTGACGGCGCAGCTCGCCCTCGGCGAGGCCGAGCTCCCGCTGACGGTCACGGCCGACGATCTGGTCTCCTACCTGGGCCGGCCGCGCCACGTGCCCGAGTCGTCCCTGCCGGAGGCCCGGCAGCGTACGGCGGTGCCGGGCGTGGCGACCGGTCTCGCGGTGACCGGGGCGGGCGGTGACGTCCTCCACGTCGAGGCGTCGCTGGCCGATCCGGAGACCGGGGCGACCGGGGTGACGCTGACCGGTCAGCTCGGCGACGTGATGAAGGAGTCGGCGCAGATCGCGCTGTCCTTCCTGCGGTCGCGGGGCGCCGAGCTGGAGCTGCCGGTCGGGTCGCTCAAGGACAGGTCGGTGCACATCCACGTGCCCGCGGGCGCGGTGCCCAAGGACGGCCCGTCGGCGGGTGTCACGATGACCACCGCCCTGGCCTCGCTGCTGTCGGGCCGGCCGGTCCGCGCCGACGTGGCGATGACCGGCGAGGTGTCGCTCACCGGGCGGGTGCTGCCGATCGGCGGGGTCAAGCAGAAGCTGCTGGCCGCCCACCGGGCCGGGATCACCACCGTGCTCATCCCGGCGCGCAACGAGCCCGACCTCGACGACGTGCCGGCCGAGGTGCTCGCCGACCTCACCGTCCACGCGGTGAGCGACGTGCGCGAGGTGCTCGACCTGGCCCTCACCCCGGCGACGGTCGCCCGGCAGGCGGTCGCCTGACCGGTTCCGCACGGCCCGCGTCTCCGTCCCGGAGGCGCGGGCCTTCTGCTGTGACTAAGCACACATTCCCGGTATGGAATAAGGATTGGCCTCACAACCGTTTCAGCCGCCTGTGAGCGTATCGAACCCGATGAACCCGCCTGAGCAGGGGTGTTGTCCCGCGGCCTGAGTCTCCCGCCGCCCGCACCCCTCCTCCACGAAGGCATTCCCCCTGATGACGCTCTCCCCGCTGCCCGATCCGATCCTGCGCCGGATCACGCCCCAGAAGGACAGCAAGTGATCACCGTTTCCGGCCTGCGCAAGGCCTACGGCGACGTCGTCGCGCTCGACGGCGTGGACCTCCACGTCGGCAAGGGCGAGGTCTTCGGCGTGCTCGGGCGCAGCGGCGCCGGCAAGAGCACCCTGCTGCGCTGCGTCAACCTGCTCGAACGTCCCGACGAGGGCGTGGTCACGGTGGACGGACGCGAGCTGACCGCCCTCGGCGCGGCCGACCTGCGCCGGGCCCGCCAGCGCATCGGCATGATCCACCAGCACTTCGCGCTGCTGTCGTCACGCACGGTGGCGGGCAACGTGGCCTTCCCGCTGGAGGTCATGGGCGTCGGCCGGGCCGCCCGGGCCCGGCGCGTCGCGGAGATGCTCGACCTCGTGGGCCTGGCCGACCGCGCCGGGGCCTACCCGGCGCAGTTGTCCGGCGGCCAGAAGCAGCGGGTCGGCATCGCGCGGGCGCTCGCCGCCGAGCCGTCGGTGCTGCTGTCGGACGAGGCCACCTCGGCGCTCGACCCCGCCACGACCCAGTCGATCCTCGCCCTGCTCCGGCGGCTCAACCGCGAGCTGGGGCTGACCATCCTGCTCATCACCCACGAGATGGACGTCATCAAGGCCGTCTGCGACTCGGCGGCGATCATGAGCGACGGGCGGATCTCCGAGGCGGGCCCCATCCCCGAGCTGCTCGCCACCCCCGGGTCGCGCCTGGCGGCCGAGCTGTTCCCGCTGCCGCCCGCCGAGCCCGGCGCCGTGACGGTCGCCCTGGCGGCGGACCCGGCCCTGCTGTCGCGACTCGCCCGTACGCACGACGTGGACGTCGCCGTCGTCGCGGGCGCGGTCGAACAGGTCGCCGGGGTCCCGGCGGGCCGGCTGCGGCTGCGGATCACCGGAGCCGGCGCGGCCGCCGCCCTCGCGGAGCTGCGTGAGCGCGGGCTGCTGGTGGAGGAGGACGCATGACCTGGTCGGAGATGAGCCCCCTGCTGTGGGAGGCCACCGGGCAGACCGCCGTGATGGTGGGCTGGTCCACCTTGTTCACCGTACTGTTCGGGCTGCCGCTCGGCGTCTGCCTCGCCGGGACGGACCGGGGCGGGCTGTTCCCCGCGCCCGCCGTACGGCGCGTGCTCGGGCTGGTCGTCAACGTCGGGCGGTCGCTGCCCTTCATCGTCCTCATGATCGCGGTCATCCCGGTCCCCCGCCTGCTCACCGGCACCACGATCGGGACCGCCGCCGCGGTGGTCCCGCTGACGATCGGCGCGGTGCCGTTCTTCGCCCGGCTGGTCGAGACGGCGCTGCGCGAGGTGGGCCGCGACGTCGTGCAGGCGGCCGAGGCGATGGGGGCGGGCCGCGTGACGATCGTGGCGCGCGTCCTGCTGCCCGAGGCGCTGCCCGGCCTGGTCGCCGGGCTGACCGTCACCGTCGTGACGCTGATCTCCTATTCGGCCATGGCCGGGGTGATCGGCGGCGGCGGCCTCGGCGACCTCGCCGTCCGCTACGGATATCAGCGCTTCGAGACCACGCTCATGGTCGTCACCGTGGTCGTCCTGGTCGTCGTGGTGCAGCTCGCACAGACCGTGGGCGACGCGGTCGCCCGCCGTCTTTCCCACCGTTGATCCCTCTGAAGGAGTCTTTCTCATGCGTAGAACGCTCGGCCTCGTCATCGCCGCCGTGGTCGCGCTCGTGCTGTCCGCCTGCGGGTCCTCGTCCTCTTCCACGTCCTCGCCCTCGTCCTCGGACGGCGCGGCCGCGGCGGCGGACGCCCCGCTCAAGGTCGGGGTGAGCCCGGTGCCGCACGCGCAGATCCTGAAGTACGTGGCCGACAACCTGGCCGCCGCGAAGGGCCTGAAGCTGGAGATCGTGGAGTTCAGCGACTACGTGCAGCCCAACCTGCAGCTCCAGGACGGCCAGCTTGACGCCAACTACTTCCAGCACAAGCCCTACCTGGACGACTTCAACGCCTCCAAGGGCACGAAGCTGAGCTTCGTCGCCCCGGTGCACCTGGAGCCGCTCGGCCTGTACTCCAGGAAGGTCAAGGACCTCGCCTCGCTGCCGCAGGGCGGCACGGTCGCCGTGCCCAACGACGCCACCAACCTCGGCCGGGCGCTCAAGCTGCTCGCCGACAACGGCGTGGTCACGCTGAAGGACGGCGTGGGCACCGCCGCGACCGAGCGCGACGTGACCGGCAACCCGAAGAACCTGACCTTCCGCCCGCTGGAGGCCGCCCAGCTCCCGCGCTCGCTCGACGACGTGGACGCCGCCGTGATCAACGGCAACTACGCGCTGGAGGCGAACCTCAACCCGTCGTCCGACGCCCTGGTGCTGGAGAAGGCCGAGGGCAACCCGTACGCGAACGGCCTGGTGGTCGCACAGGGGCACGAGAACGACCCGCGGGTGAAGACGCTGGCCGGGCTGCTGACCGGCCCCGAGGTGAAGAAGTACATCGAGGACACGTTCAAGGGCTCGGTCATCCCCGCGTCCTGACGCGCACATGCATGGACGAATCATCAAGTCGTTTGACTGGATGATTCGTCCATGCTGTTCTGGTCAGATGTTGTACGCCACACCGGCACTGGAGGCCGCGGACGAGAAGGTGCTCGCCGAGATCGAGGAGATGCGGCGGGACCTGAGATACCGGCTGGCCGAGCCGCACCGCTGGGACGGCCTGCTGCGGCGGCAGTTGCAGGCGCGGGCGATCCAGGGGTCCAACTCCATCGAGGGCTACCACGCCAGCATCGAGGACATCGAGTCGATCATGTCCGGTGAGGACCCCCTGGAAGCGTCGGCGGCCGTGGCGCGCGAGATCTCCGGTTATCGGCAGGCGCTCACCTACATCGGCGCCCTCGCGCGGGCCTCGGCCTTCCGCTACGACGCCGGCCTGCTGCACGCGCTCAACTTCATGATGATCGGCCACCACGCGGACGCGGCGCCGGGCACCGTGCGGCCCGGCGGGATCTACGTCCGCGACTCCGCCACGGGCGAGGTGGTCTACGAGGGGCCGGACCACGAGCAGGTCCCCGGCCTGCTGGCGGAGCTGGTCGACTGGCTCAACGAGGGCGACCTCGGCGCGCCCAGCTACGTCCGCGCCGCCATGGCCCACCTCAACCTCGTCAAGATCCACCCGTGGCGGGACGGCAACGGCCGCATGGGGCGTGCGCTGCAGACGCTCGTGCTCGGCCGCGACCAGATCACCACGCCGGAGTTCGCCTCGATCGAGGAGTGGCTGGGCGAGGGCCGCACCGCCTACGACTACTACGACGTGCTCGGCGAGGTGGGACGCCGCCGGTGGAGCCCGCACGGGGACACCCTCTCGTGGGTGCGGTTCGTGCTGCGCTGCCACCACATGCAGGCGCAGCGGGTGGGGCGCCGGCTCACCGAGGCGGGCGAGGTCTGGATGCTGCTGGAGGATCGGACCGCGGCGCAGGGCCTCCACCCGCGCACGGTCTCCGCGCTCTACCAGGTGTTCGTCTCCCGGCGGCTGCGCCGGGGCATGTACCAGGCCGACGAGGGACTGAGCCAGGGGCAGGCCGCCCGCGACCTGCGCGAGCTCGCGGCCACCGGGTGGCTCCAGCCGTACGGCGAGACGAAGGGCCGCTTCTACGCGCCGGGGCCGAAGATGACGGAGATCAAGGCGGCGTTCGCCGAGCGGGCCGCGCCGCTGCGCGACCCCTACCGGGCGCTGGAGGGCTGATCACATCCGCATCGGGATGTGACTCCTACCACATCGACGGCAAACCGAGTAACGTTCGGTTATGCACCCTGGGGCGATCGCGGCGGTGATGCCGGACAAGCCTGCGGTGATCATGGCGGGCTCCGGCCGCGTGGTCACCTTCCGCGAGCTGGACGAGGAATCCAACCGCCTGGCCCACCTGCTGCGGGCCTCGGGGCTGAAGCCCGGCGACCACATCGCCTTCATGCTGGAGAACCATCCGCTCTTCCTGGTGATCGCGTGGGCCGCGCACCGCTCGGGCCTCTACTACACCGCGATCAGCTCCCGCCTCCAGGCCGACGAGCTGTCGTACATCGTGGACAACTGCGGCGCGCGGGTCTTCATCTCCTCGGCGAGGCTCGCGGGCGTCGCGAGCGCCGTCACCGAGGCGACGCCCGGGGTCGAGCTGCGGCTCATGGTCGACGGCGTCGCCCCCGGCTTCACGCCGTACGAGGAGGCGGTGGCGGGGCAGCCCGTCACACCGGTCGAGGACGAGTGCCAGGGCGCCGACATGCTCTACTCGTCGGGCACCACGGGACGTCCCAAGGGCGTTAAGCCACCGCTCAGCCGGGCGCCGCTGGAGGCCCCCGGGGCGTTGGTCCAGCTCATCCAGGGCCTGTTCGCGCCCTCGGCCGACAGCGTGTACCTGTCGCCCGCGCCGCTCTATCACGCCGCACCGCTGCGCTACAGCATGTCGTTCCAGCGTCTCGGCGCGACCGTCGTGGTGATGGAGAGGTTCGATCCCGAGGAGGCGCTGGCGCTCGTCGAGCGCTACGGGGTCACCCACGCGCAGTGGGTGCCGACGATGTTCGTCAAGATGCTCAAGCTGCCCGAGGAGGTGCGCGGGCGCTACGACCTGTCGTCGCTGCGCTGCGCCGTCCACGCCGCCGCGCCCTGCCCGATCGAGGTCAAGGAGCGGATGATGGCGTGGTGGGGGCCGATCATCCACGAGTACTACGCGGGCACGGAGGGCAACTGCTTCCTGTACGCGAGTCCAGAGGACTGGATGGCCCACAAGGGCACCGTGGGCCGGCCGTTGCTCGGGGTCGCCCACGTCTGCGACGAGGAGGGCGATGAGCTGCCGCCCGGTGAGCACGGCACGGTCTACTTCTCCGACGGTCCCAGGTTCGAGTATCACGGCGATCCCGCGAAGACCGCGTCGGTGCAGGACCCCAAGGGCCGCGGCTGGACCACGCTCGGGGACATCGGCTACCTGGACGAGGACGGCTTCCTCTACCTCACCGACCGGCGCTCGTACATGATCATCTCGGGCGGGGTGAACATCTACCCGCAGGAGGCCGAGAACGTGCTGGCGATGCATCCCGAGGTGGCCGACGTGGCCGTCTTCGGGGTGCCGGACCCCGAGATGGGCGAACAGGTCAAGGCCGTCGTGCAGCCGGCGGACCCGGCCGCCGCCGGTCCCGCCCTGGAGGCCGAGCTGATCGCCTACTGCCGGGAACGGCTGGCCCACTACAAGTGCCCGAAGTCGGTCGACTTCCGCGACGAGCTGCCCCGCCACCCCACCGGCAAGCTGTACAAGCGCCTGCTCAGGGACGAGTACTGGCCTCGGACGAGCTGACATAAAGTACGCGTAGGGCGCTCGGGGAACCCCGCAAGTGATCGCTTAACGAGACCTTATCGCCGATGCGTCATCGTATTACGTGTACCGGCGGAGAGCCGGGATCACCGGCGAATCCATTGAGGGGGATGGCGATGAGCTCACCTGAGCACGTTCCCGGCGACGAGAACACCCAGATAATCCCCGGTCACGGCTGGAGCCAGTTCGGAAGCACTCCGCCGCAGCACGGGCAGTACACCGGGGCGTACCAGTCGTATGGCGCGTACGGGAGCGGACCTTTCGACACGGCGCAGTTTCCGCCGCCTCCGGCGCGGAAGGGCACGCTGAGCGCGCGCCAGAAGGCGGGCGCCGGCCTCGCCCTCGTGGCGGTGGCACTGGGCGGCGGGGTTATCGGGGCCCTCGTCGCCAACAGCGTGAACGGCGGGCAGACGGTGATCGCGAGCCCGGTCGTCAAGGGAGTGGCGAACTCCTCCAGCACCTCGATCGCCGCGGTGGCCAAGGCGATCATGCCATCGGTGGTGTCGATCGAGGTGAAGACCGCCACGGCCGGCGGCGAAGGGTCCGGCGTGATCCTGTCGGCCGACGGCCTGATCCTGACCAACAACCACGTGGTGGCCATCGGCGGCGGGGGCGGCGGCACGGTCACCGTGAAGTTCAGCGACGGCAAGACCGCCAACGCCGTCATCAAGGGCACCGACCCCACCACGGACCTCGCCGTCATCCAGGCGCAGGGCGTGTCGGGCCTGACCCCCGCCTCGCTGGGCGACAGCGACAAGCTGCAGGTCGGCGACGGGGTCCTCGCGATCGGCAGCCCGCTCGGCCTGGAGGGATCGGTCACCTCCGGCATCGTGAGCGCCCTCGACCGCACGCTGACCGAGGCGCCGGAAGAGCAGCAGCAGCCGCAGTTCCCCTGGGGGATGGGGCAGCAGCAGCCGCAGAGCCAGGGCAACACGATCGGTGGCATGATCCAGACCGACGCCGCGATCAACCCCGGCAACTCCGGTGGCGCGCTGGTCAACACCAGCGGGCAGGTCGTCGGCATCAACACGGCGATCGCCACCTCGGGCTCCAGCTCCGGCAACATCGGCGTGGGCTTCGCGATCCCCATCAACACCGCGAAGCTCGTCGCCGACCAGCTCATCAAGACGGGCAAGGCGACCCACGCCTTCCTCGGGGTGAGCGTGGCCGACGCGGTCGGCGGCGCGTCCGGCGCGGTGGTCAGCTCGATCACGGCCGGCAGCCCGGCGGAGAAGGCCGGCCTCCAGGAGGGCGACCTGATCACCAAGATCAACGACAAGGTGGTGGACAGCGCCGAGGCGCTGGTCGGCACCATCCGCAGCTCCCGCCCCGGCGACAAGGTGACGATCACCTTCACCCGGGCAGGCAAGGAGAACACCATCACCGCCGCGCTCGCGGAGCAGTCCGCGGGCTGACGCCCACGATCATCGCCGGCGGGCCTCTGGGGGGACGGCCCGCCGGCGATCGGCTTTCCGGCGCGTTCCTGCCTCACTTGCTCATGCCGGCGGTCAGCCCGGCGATGATCTGCTTGGTCGCCAGGACGAACAGCACGAACAGCGGCACCGTGGCGAGGACCAGCCCGGCGAACAGCGCCGACCAGTCGGTCGTGTACTCGCCGAAGAACTGCGACAACCCGCGCGGGATCGTGAACTTCTCGTCGGAGCGCAGCAGCACCAGCGGGTAGAGGAACTCATGCCACAGCGGCACGAACTGGAACAGCATCACCGATGCCAGCGCGGGCCGCACGAGCGGCAGCATGATCTGCCCGAAGATCCGGAACTCCCCGGCTCCGTCGATCCGGGCCGCCTCGTCCAGCTCGCCGGGCAGGGAACGGTAGAACGCCGACAGCACGAACATGCAGAACGGCACCCCCGACGCGGCGTACAGCAGCGTGAGCCCGAGCAGCGAGTCGATCAGGCCCATGGAGTCCATGAGGTAGAAGATCGGCACCAGGCCCAGCCGGATCGGCAGCATCAGCCCCGCCAGGAAGTACGCCCCGAGCAGCCGGTTGCCGGCGAAGTCGTAGCGGGCCAGCGGATAGGCCGCCAGCGCGGAGACCGCCGTGCCGAGCAGCACCGCGCCGCAGGTGACGGCCAGGGAGTTCAGCAGGTAGGTGCTGAACGACGCCTCCGTCCACACCCGGGCGTAACTGTCCAGCGTGGGGGAGGCCGGCAGCCCCAGCGGCGTCGTGAAGATCTCGGTCGTGGGCCGCAGCGAGTTGAGCAGCATGACGACCAGCGGCAGCAGCGCGACGACCGCATAGCCCCACAGCAGCAGGTGGACGGCGACCCGCCCCGGAGCCCGGCCCCGCGCCGTCACAGCAGCCTCCGCTCGCGGCGGCGGAAGTAGGAACCGGCCAGCAGCGACACCCCGAAGATGAACACGAACATCAGCACGGCCAGCGCCGACGACCGGCCGATCGCCTCCGTGCCGCCCTCCACGAACGCGACCCGGTAGAACAGCAGGCCGAGCACATCGGTCGAGCCCGCCGGAGACCCGGTCGACCCGGCCATCGCGTAGACCAGCCCGAAGGCGTTGAAGTTGCCGATGAACGTCAGCACGCTCACCACGCCGATCGCCGGGGTGAGCAGCGGCAGCGTCACGCGCCGGAACGCCTGCCAGGCCGACGCGCCGTCGACCCGCGCCGCCTCGTGATACTCGGCCGGGATCCCGGCGAGCGCGGCGGAGAACAGCAGCATGGGGAAGCCCACCCACTGCCAGGCGTTGACCACGATGACCACCGGCAGCGCCGTACGGGTGTCGCCCAGCCAGGGCAGCGCCCACGAGTCCAGCCCGGCCGCCTCCAGCAGCGAGTTGACCGGGCCGAACGTCGGGTTGAGCAGCAGGCTCCACAGGTAGCCGACGACCAGCGGGTCGACCAGGTAGGGCGTGGTGAACGCGGCCTGCAGGAACCGCTTGCCGCGGCGGTAACGGAACAGCAGGAGGGCGAACAGCAGCCCGACCGTGTTCTGGATCAGCATGGTCCCGGCGAAGAACAGCGCGTTGTGCCCGAACGCCCGCCACAGTTGCTGGTCGTAGGGGTAGACGCCGAACAGGTCGCGATAGTTGGCGAGCCCGGCGAACCCCGTCTGCCGGATCCCGCGCCACTCGAAGAAGCTGTATTCGAGCGCGGTGACCAGCGGATAGACGATGAAGACCGAGTAGAGCAGGAGCGCGGGCAGCAGGAAGACGGCCAGCACCCGCCACCGCGGCACGTAGCGGCGGCGTCCGCCGGTGCGTGCCGCGCGACGACGGGAGAACCGGGCGGACGACCGGGCGGGGAACCGTCCGGGCGAGCGTCGGGGCGTGCTCAGTTCCCCGGCTTGAACCACTGCTCGACGCCCTTCTGCACGCTCTCGGCGACCGCCTTGGGATCGGTCTGGCCGACCAGCATCTTCTGCACCTCGTCGCGGAAGACCGCGTCACCGTTCGGCTGGCCGTACCGGAAGTCGACGAGCAGCGTGTACGGCGCGCCGTTGGCGGCGTAGTTCTTCGCCAACTCGGCCAGCAGCGGGTCGGACGGCGTGACCCCGGGAACCGCGGACAGCTGCTTGAGCTCGCTCGCGTAGAGCTGCCCGAACTCCGGCGTCGCCATCCACTTGACCAGTTCGAGTGCCTCGGCCTGGTGGGCCGACTTGGCGTTGACGCCGAACGAGCCGTCGGCCCAGCCCGGCGTGACGGGCGTGGTCACCGGGGAGCCGGGCGGCGGCGGCACCTGGAACGCGCCGATCTCCAGGCTCGGGTCGGCCGCGAGCACGGGCGCCAGGTCGAAGCTGCCCGTGGGATACATCGCGGCCTTGCCGGTGGCGAACAACGCCTGGACGTCGGGGATCTTGACGGCCGCCACGTCCTTGGGGAAGTAGGGCTCCAGGTCCTTGAGCAGCTTGATCGAGGCCGTGAAGTCGGGGTCGGTGAACTTCTTGTCGCCGTTCAGCAGCGCGTCGCGGAACCGGGTGCTGCCATAGCGGGCGTTGCCGAAGATCTCGTGGACGATCGGCAGCGTCCAGGTCGCGTCGGGCCCGGCCGCGACCGCGAACGGCGTGATCCCGGCGGCCTTCAGCCTGTCGGCCGCCTTGATCATCTCGTCCCAGGTGGCGGGGGGCTGGATGCCGTTGTCGGCGAACAGCTTCTTGTTGTAGAAGACCTGAAGCGTCTGGTAGGCGAACGGCACACCGTAGATCTTGCCGTCCGTGTGGCCCTTGGCGCCTTCGAGCAGCTTGGCGTCGAAGCCCGACAGCGCCTCCACCTTGCCGTCGAGCGGCACGAGCTGGCCGGCCTCGACCAGCGGCTGGAGCCCGCCGTACGCCCGGAGCTGGGCGACGTCGGGACCGGCGGTGCCGGACAGGCCGGTGGCCAGGATGTTGTTGTATTCGGTGGCCTGGAACGGCTTGAACTCGACGTCGATCTTCGGGTGCGACTCCTCGAACCTGGCGAGGATCTTGTCGTACGCCTTGACGTCCTCCACGCGCCACGACCACAGGCTCAGCGTGACCTTGTCACCGCTCGCCTCGCCGCCCTGGCCGGACGCGCCGCTTCCGGGCGCGCAGGCCGCCAGCGCCACCGCGAGCACTCCGATCGCTCCCGCGATCCATCCTCTCTTCATGAGATCCCCTCCGGCTCGTAGCCAGTCCGGCGAGCGCCGTGCATGTAGATGCGTGTAGGTAAATGCCCTGCAAGGTCAGCGCATTGACTGAAAATTACTTACATCTGACATGATCCGCAATGCTTTCTTCACGGAAGGTTTCACACGAAGCGGTGGTCCGGCGGGCGTTCAGCCGTGGTGGCGGGTGAGGGCCTCGGACTCCCACAGATCCCGGTAGTAACCGGGCACGGCGACGAGGTCGGCGTGCGCGCCGCGCTGGGTGACCCGGCCGCCCTCCAGCACGACGATCTCGTCGACCTGTTCCAGGCCGCGCAGGCGGTGGGTGACCAGCAGCGTGGTGCGGCCCCGGGTGGCGTCGAGCAGGTCGGCCATCAGCAGGTCGGCCGTCTCCTCGTCGAGTGCCTCGGCCGGCTCGTCCAGCAGCAGCACCGGCGGGTCGTACAGCAGGGCCCGGGCCAGCGCGAGCCGCTGGAGCTGGCCGCCGGAGACGGTGCGGCCGTCCTCGCCGAGCACCGTGTCCCAGCCGGTGCGCTCGGCCCAGGCGTCCAGGCGGGCCCGCCGCACGGCCGCCACGACGTCCTCGGCGGACGCCTCCGGCCCGGCCAGGCGCAGGTTGTCGCCCACCGTGGCCTGGAAGACGTACGGGTCCTGGGTGAGGCCCGTGACGAGCGCCCGCACGTCGTCCGACGACAGGCGCCGCACGTCGGTCCCGTTGAGCCGGATCGCGCCCGACTCGATCTCCACGGTCCGCATCAGCGCCGACAGCAGGGTGCTCTTGCCCGCGCCGCTCGGGCCGACCACCGCGACCCGGCGGCCCGGCGTCAGCGTCAGGCTCACGCCGTTCAGCGCGGGCTCGCGCCCGCCATGGCGCACCACGAGGTCCTCGACTTCCACCGTCAGCGGCGATTCCGGCGCGGGCGCCGGGTCCGCGGGCTCGCGCACGGCCGGGGGAGTGACGGCGGTCTCCCTGAGCCTGCGCAGCGCCGCGACCACGCCCGCGAACCGCTCGCCGGCCGCCGCCAGCGGCAGCGCGGGCTCGAAGGCGACCAGCGAGGTCAGGGCGGCCACGGCGGTCGCGACGCGGCCGAGACCGGAGGCCTGCGCCGCCAGGACCACGGCGACGACGGTCAGCCCCTGCGTCAGCATGCCGAGGCCGAGCGCGGCGGCGTTGATCCGGGCCTGCCCCCGCTCCAGCCGGGACAGCCGCGCGTCGGCGTCCATCGCCGCCGCAAGCGCCCGGTCGCGCGCGCCGTACGCCGCGAGGTCGGCCGCGCCGTGCACCAGGTCGGCCACCCGGGCGGCCAGGTCGGCGCGGGCCGGGGCGATCCGCGCCGACCAGCGCCGCGCGGCGGCGGCCGTGCCGGCAGGCAGCAGCACCCCGGCGACGAGCAGGCCGGCTGCGAGCGCGAACGCGGCGGCGGGCAGCAGGAAGCCCGCGATGACGACGGCGGCGACGCCGGTGATCAGCGCGGCGGCGGCCGGCAGCAGGCAGCGGACGAGCAGGTCCTGCACGGCGTCGGTGTCGTCCACCATCCGGCTGAGCAGGTCGGCCCCGCGCTGCGGCAGCGGCCCGGCCGGGATCAGCGCCCGGTAGAGGCGCTCACGGGTGCCCGCCTGGGCGCGCAGCGCGACGTCGTGCCCGGCCAGGCGCTCGCCGTAGCGGAACACGCCGCGGGTGGTCGCGAACGCCCGCACCGCCACGATCGCGACCGACAGCGCCGCCAGCGGCGGCTGCTCGGCGGCCCGCGTGATCAGCCAGGCGGCCGACGCGATGAGCGCGACCCCCGCGAGGTCGGCCGCCGCCCCGGCGAGCGCGGCGAGCACGAGCCGCCTGCCCATGCCCGTGCCTGCGACCACCGACCACGGGGAGAACTCCGCGCGGCTCATCGGGCCTCCCCGCCCCGCACCGGAACCGGGTGGACGAGGACGCCGCCGTCGAGGCGGACGACCCGGTCGGCCAGGTCGATCATCGCCGGACGGTGCGCGACGATGATCGCCGTACGGCCCTCGGCCAGCCGGCGCGTGGCCGCCACGACCGCCGCCTCGCTCCTGCCGTCGAGCCGCGCCGTTGGCTCGTCCAGCAGCAGCACCTGGGCGGCGGGGCGGCAGAAGGCCCTGGCCAGGGCGACCCGCTGACGCTGGCCCGCCGACAGGTTCGCGCCGCGCTCGCCGAGCGGGGTGTCGTATCCCTGCGGCAGGGCGCTCGCGAACTCGGCCACCTGCGCCGCCTCGGCGGCGGCCCTGATCTCGTCGGGACCTGCGGCCGAGCCCAGCGCGATGTTGTCGGCCACCGAGGTCGCGAACAGGTGCGGGCGCTGCGGCACGAAGGCGAGCCGCCGCCGCCACTCGTCCAGGTCGAGATCGGCCAGGTCGGTCCCGTCGGCCAGCACCCGCCCCTCGGACGGGGTCACGAACCCGAGCAGCAGGTGCAGCAGCGTGCTCTTGCCCGCGCCGCTCGGGCCGGCGATCGCCACCCGCTCACCCGGCCGGATGACCAGCGAGACGTGGTCGAGCGCGGTCTCCTCGCGGCCCGGATAGCGCACGGTGACGTCCTCCAGCCGGATCTCCGGCGGCCCGTCGTCCGGGGTCGCACGCCGCGCGCTCCGCCTCGCTCCGGCCGGTGCCGCCGCCCGCCCGGCCTCCCGCGCGGTTTCGGCGGCGGCCTCGCCCGGAGGGCCGATCACCGCGAACGCCTCGTCGGCGGCGGCGACGCCCTCCATGGCGGCGTGGAAGCGCGTGCCCATCGCGCGCAGCGGGAGGTACGCCTCGGGGGCCAGCAGCAGCACGAGCAGCGCCGTACGCAGGTCGAGCGAGCCCGACAGCAGCCGCAGCCCCACGGGCACGGCCACCAGCGCCAGCGACAGTGACGCCACGAGTTCGAGCACCAGCGACGACAGGAACGCCACCCGCAGCGTGCGCATGGTCGCCGCACGGTGCGCCTCGGCCACCTCGCGGATCACCGACGCCTGATAGCGGGCCCGGCCGAACGCCCGCAGCGTCGGCAGGCCGCGCACGACGTCGAGGAAGTGGCCGCCGAGGCGGGCCAGCGCGCGCCACTGCCGTTCGGTGACGGTTTTGGTGGTCCACCCGACCAGCGCCCCGAAGACCGGGATCAGCGGCAGCGTGAGCACCACGATCACGGCGGTGGCCAGGTCGGCCACGAAGAGCCGGACCACGACCGCGAGCGGCACGATCCCGGCCACGGCGACCGAGGGCAGATAACCCGTCAGATAGGGGTCGAGCGCGTCGAGCCCCCGGCCCGCGAGCGTCACCAGCTCGCCCGACCGGTACGCCGGGCCGAGACCCTCCACCCGGCCGAGGAGGAGCCGCCGCAGGGCCGACTTCAGCGCGGTGGCCGCGCGGCCCGCGAGCACACCCTGCGCCCATCCGAGCAGCCCGCGGCAGGCGACGACGAGCGCCAGGGGAAGCAGGGCGGCGACGGCGAACCGGCCCGACAGCACCCCGGCCAGCAGCTCCGCCTGCACGAGCACGAGCAGCCCGGCCAGCACCGCCGCCACCAGGCAGCAGGCGAGATGGACGCGGACGCCGCGCTCGGCACGGGCCAGCCGGAGGAGGTCCTTGTGCAACGGTCCCCAATCAGAAGAACGTCGGCAGCGCGCCCCTGGAGAAGGTGCGCCACACCCATACTTGCGCGCCCACGAGGATCGGGGCGATCGGCACCACCATGACACTGAGCACACTCAGTGTCTGATCCGGGGCGGCGTTGCCGAGCATGTGGCCGGTCGCGGCCGCCATGACCAGCACCGCGGGCGCGGCGGCGGCGCAGGCCGACAGCAGCAGCGTCCGCCCGGTGCCCGGCGCGCCCTCCTGGAGCCGCCAGGCCGCGAAGGCGCGGCCGTGCCAGGCGAGCAGCGCGAGCAGCGCCAGGCCCCCCGCCACGGCGGGCACGTCGAAGGGCGAGGCGGGCAGGCCGCGCACGACGGCCATCAGGATCGCGCCCCAGGCGAGCGCCAGCCCGGCCGAGCCCGCCCACAGCGCGCCGTCCCACACCAGCCGCCAGGCGGCGCCGCCGGCCCTGCGGCGGAACCACAGCCCCGCGTCGCGCACGATCCAGGCCAGCAGCAGGGCGACGACGAGGGGATACATGCGGCTGAGCGCCCGGCCCTCCAGCACGGGGAACGCGCCGAACAGCACGCCCGCGAGCGCGACCAGCCACACCTCGTTGGCGAGCACGAACGGGGCCATCGCGCCGACGAGGCGGTCGCGGGCGGCCGGGGTGCGGCCCAGCACGGGCAGCAGCACGCCGAGCCCGATGTCGAAGCCCTCCAGGGCGAAGTAGCCGGCCAGCAGGACGGTGAACGTCAGGAACCAGAAGATGTCCATGGGAAGCGTGTCCTCTACAGCGAGGGGGCGGGGACGGACCCCGCGGTGACGGGAGCGTCCGCGGCGCCGAGCATGACGCGTCCAGGGCCGCGCCGTACGGCACGGGCGATGAGGACGTAGTCGACGAGGGCGAGCAGTGCGAGCACGCCGGCGAATCCCGCGAAGGAGGCGGTGATGTCCGCCCGGGTCAGCCCGGGGGTGAGGGCGTCGGCCACGGAGAGCTTGCCGTAGACGAGCCAGGGCTGGCGGCCGACCTCGCGGACGAGCCAGCCGGCGATCGCCGCGACGAACGGCAGCGGGGTCATGAGCATGAGGAACGGGTGCAGCCGGCGTGAGCGGGCCAGCACGTCACGGATGAGCAGCGGCGTCAGCACGAACATCACCCCGAACTGGCCGAGCTGCCCGATCATGATCATCAGTTCGAGCGAGACGCCGGGGACCGCGCCGTGGAACTTGTCCGGCTGGAGGGAGCCGACCGGTCCGAACTGGGCGTACCCGAACCCGACCGTGAACAGCGACCCGACGAAGGCGGTCAGCACGCCGATGCGCAGCGACCGGTAGAAGAACTCGCGCTCGGGGGTGCGCCGGAACAGGTGGTAGGCGCTGGCGCCCATGACGACGAACCCGCCGGCCCACAGGCCGGCGCTCAGCACGTGGGGGAGCGAGAAGACGAGGGCCGTGTTGGTGAACAGGGCGCCGAAGTCGCGCAGCACGAGCCGTCCGCCCACCTCCTGTGATCCTGCCGGGTTCTGCAGGAAGGAGTTGGCGACCATGATGAACAGCGCCGAGGCGTACGCCGTCAGCGTCACCAGCCAGATGCAGGCCACGTGGAGCCCGCGCGGCAGCCGGTGCCAGCCGAAGATCCACAAGCCGAGGAACGTGGACTCCAGGAAGAACGCCAGCAATGTCTCCATGGCCAGCGGCGCGCCGAACACGTCGCCCGCGTAGTGGGAGAGCCCGCTCCAGCTCAGCCCGAACTGGAACTCCATCACGAGCCCGGTGACGACGCCCAGCACGTAGTTGATCACATAAATCTGCCCCCAGAAGCGGGCCACCCGCTCGTACAGGGGTTTCCCGCCGATGGCATAGCGGGTGTGCATGATCGCCACCAGTGGGGCCAGTCCCAGCGTGAGCACGACGAACAGGAAATGGAGTGCTCCCGTGACCGCGAACTGCGCACGGGCGAGATCGACGACGTCCATGATTTCTCCATGCGTAGGCTGTCTACATATAGACAGCCTACATGTAGACTCGACGCATGACTAACCGGGATAGGCTGCGGCCGTGAACGCCGATGCGCTCCGGGGCCATATGGACGCCCTGCTGCTCTCCGTGCTGGAGCGTGAGCCGCTGCACGGCTACGCGATCATCGAGGCGCTGCGCGAGCGCAGCGGCGGTGCGCTCGACGTGCCGACGGGCACGGTCTATCCCGCGCTGCGCAGGCTGGAGCGCGCCGGGCTGCTCGCCGGCGAGTGGGCCTCCGACGGAGGCCGCAAACGGCGGACCTATCGCCTCACCGACGCCGGGCGCACGGCGCTGGCGGGGGAGCGGTCGGCCTGGCGGTCGTTCACGACCGCGATAGGGAGGGTTCTCGACCCGCTGCGCTGAGCGCGGAGATCGCCCGGGTGCAGCGCAGGCAGTGCGCGGCGTTGTACAACTGGGCGATCGCGCACGCGTAGCTGACCATGGCCACGCCAAGGCCGGGCAGGTAGTCGGTGAACCCCACCGGGCCCTGCGAGGCCACCGCCAGCGTGATGCCCATGACCCCGATCAGCGGCGTCTGGATCCAGACGAACACCCCGAGCCACCGGGTGAGCCGTTCGGGCCCGGGGACGTGCCGCGATCCGCGCCCGAGCGCGAGCAGCGCGAGGCCGCCCACCACGCCCACGCCGAGCTGGAACGCGTCCACCGTCCTGGCGAGCGGCCCGAACCACACCGGCTTGATCTGCTCGATGTGCGGGCTCTCGGGGAAGATCCGCCAGATCACCGCCCACAGGAACGCGGTCAGCGGCACGCTGAGGAACAGCAGCACCGCCGTCCGCCTGCCCTGGCTCACCGCCAGCTCCCCCTGGAAACCCGGCGCGATCTCGGCGACGGCGCCGAAGTCGGTCACCGCCAGCCGTTCCGCCTCGTCCCGGGGGAGACCCTCGGCCTCGTACGCCTCGGCCGCGTCGAGCAGGCTGTCGCGCGCCTCGGCCAGCAGGTCGCGCTTGGCCCGGCCCGGGCCCCGCAGCGTGTGACGCATCGACGCGACGTACTCGTCGATCGGACCCGCGTTCCTCATCATCCCTCCCCGGTCTGCCGCAAGCGTACGGGCGGGACGTGCCGCCCGCATCAGGGGCATCCCTGACCCGGGCCTAAGGTCCCACCCGGTCCGAGCCGTACGGCACTGCCGTCGCGGGGGCGGCGGGCGCTTTGCTTGAGCAGGCGGGACGGGCAACGAGACGGCCGGCGAAGGCCTCCGGACGGGCAAAGGGGATGAGCGGCACCGCTCCGGTTCGCAGATACGCTGTTTCGAGGTGAACCCCGCCCCCAAAACATGGCCCTGTCCCTTTTGCGGCGCGAGGGACACGGGGGTTTTCTGGGTACAGGGATGCTCATGGGCGGTGTCTTCTGACCGTTTCGCCGCGGCAACACCCTGTTAACCCTGGTCGGCGAGACTGAGAGCGGAGAGCGAGGCGGAACGTGAACCAGCCGAAGATCGTGGTGGGCATCAACGGGTCGATGGCGTCGCAGGCCGCACTGCGGTGGGCCGCCGCCGAGGGTTCGCTGCGCGGCGCGCGGGTCGAAGCGGTGTACGCCTGGGAGTGGACGGGCGGGCTGCACGCCCACTACGCGCCGATCGCGAGCCGCACCTCACGGGAGGACGAGCGCAGGACCGCCCTCGACATCGCCGCCCAGGCCGTCGCCGAGCTCGGCGAGCGTGACGTCGAGCCGGTCGTGATCGAGGGGCCGCCCGCCCAGGTCCTGCTCCGCGCGACCGAGGGCGCCGACCTGCTGGTGCTGGGCGCGCACGAGGCCGAGTCGGAGCCCTACCCCGTGCTCAACCCGGTCGTCTCCGCCTGCCTGCTGCGGGCCAGGTGCCCGGTCGTCGTCGTGCTGCCCGGAATGGAGCACGACCGCCGTCCCGGGGTGCTCGCCGGAAGCCGGTCCTGACCCCTGTCTGATGCCGGGGGCCGGACGTCCTCCCGGTATCGGGACTTTCCGCCCTGCCGGAGCGCACGGCACGGGCGGACTCTGAGCGTATGGACCCCAGCAGCCCGGTCGACGCCCCGGGCATCGTCGTCGGGTACGACGGCTCCGACTTCGCCATGCAGGCGCTCGACTGGGCGATGGACGAGGCCGAGTTCCGCGGCTCGGCGATCACCGTCTGCCATGCCTGGCAGTCGCCGTACGGCACGGACGACGAGGAGGCGCGCCGGTCGCTGCAGCACGCGGCCGAGCACGTGCTGTGGCACGGCGCGGAGTGCGCCCGGCAGTGCACGAGCGGCGTCCGCGTGCGGGAGGACCTGTTCGAGGGGCCGGCCTCCGACCGGCTCGTCGCGCTGTCGGAGACGGCCGACCTCGTCGTCGTGGGATCGCGCGGCCTGAGCGGCGTGGCCCGGCGCGTGATGGGGTCGGTCGCGGGGCACGTCGCGACGCACGCCCTGTGCCCGGTGATCGTGGTGCGCGGCCGGGGGCCGCTGCCGCATCGCAGGCACCCCGGCCCGATCGTCGTGGGCGTCGGCGGCGGCGACGACCACGTCCTCGCCTTCGCCTACCACGAGGCCGCCCTGCGCGGGCTGGAGCTGATCGCGGTGCACGCCTGGCGCTACCCGGCCGCGGCCTGGAGCGCGGGCATGGCGCCCATGGTGATGTCCGACGTCCCCGGCAGGGAGGCCGTCGAGGCGCTGGAGGCCGCCGTGAAGCCCTGGCGCGCGCGATATCCCGAGGTGCGCACGCTGCTCAGGCCGGTCGAGGGGCCCGTGCTCGACGTGCTGGCCGGCGCCTCACCCGGCGCGACCATGCTGGTCGTCGGCGCGACCCGCGCCCGTGGAGTGCTCGGCAGGCTCGGGTCGGTCACCCGGCCGCTGATCGACGCGGTCACCTGCCCGGTCGCCGTCGTCCACTGCTGAAGCGCGGCGGCCGCGTGAGGACCGATCCATCCCGGATCGCGCCGCGCAAGGGCAGCAGCCCTACGGTTGCGACGTCTGCTAATCGGCAAATTCATACAAGTTTGTGATAAAGACACTTTTTGGTCCTGGTGTCGAGGTGATCTCCCCCTAAAGTCCGGGGCATGCGTGCTCTATCCCGGGCCTGCCCCGATGACCACCCCGGTGGCCGCGACTCGAGACGCGGTGTCGGCCGCGCCGCTCGCGCGGTCGCCGCGTTCGCGGCCGCAGGCCTCCTGACCGCCGGAGTCACGGTCGCGTCGACGTCGCCAGCCTCGGCCGAGCCGGGCGACGTGGTGATCAGTCAGGTGTACGGAGGCGGCGGCAACTCCGGCGCCCCCTACACCAACGACTACGTCGAGCTGTTCAACCGCGGCACCGCCGAGATCTCGCTGGACGGCTGGTCCCTCCAGTACACGAGTGCCACCGGGACCGGCCAGTTCGGCTCCCAGAAGCAGAACCTGTCGGGCTCGCTCGCCCCCGGGCAGTATCACCTGATCCAGCTCTCCGCCGGAACGACGCCGAGCGGCCCCCTGCCGTCCCCCGACACCGTCGGCACGCTGAGCCTGAGCGCCACGGCCGGCAAGGTCGCGCTGGTCCGCTCGACCACCGGCCTCGCCTGCAACGGCGGCTCCTCACCGTGCACCCCCGAGCAGACCGCGCAGATCGCCGACCTCGTCGGGTACGGCACGGCCAACTACTTCGAGGGCTCGGCGGCGGCCCCGGGCCTGAGCAACTCCACCGCCGCCGTGCGCGCCGGCGGCGGCTGCGCGGACACCGACGACAACGCCGCCGACTTCACCGCGGGCACGCCCGCGCCGCGCAACACGGCGACGCCGCCCGCTCCGTGCGGCGGCGTCTCCCCGTCGCCGTCCGCGACCCCCTCCGCCGGCCCCTCCGCCTCGCCGTCGCCGTCGCCCTCCCCGTCGCCCACGCCCACCGGCGATCCGTGCGACGTGCCGGCGAACCGGCAGATCGCCGAGGTCCAGGGCAGCGGCGACGCCTCCCCGCTCGCCGGGCAGACCGTCCGCGTCGAGGGAATCGTGACCGGCGACTTCCAGACGACCGGTCAGCAGAGCGGCTTCTACTTCCAGGACCCGACGCCGGACGCCGACCCGGCCACCTCCGACGGCCTGTTCGCGTTCGCGCGGGACACCCTGAAGGACGTGAAGGTCGGCGACCGGGTGCTCGTCACCGGCCGGGTCACCGAGTTCAACGGGCTCACCGAGCTGTCCCCGGTCACGGTGGTGGACGTCTGCGGCACCGGCACGATCACGCCGAAGGCCTACGACCTGCCGCGGGCCGGCGACGACACCTTCGAGCCGTACGAGAACGTGCTCGTGACCTTCCCCGAGGCGCTGACCGTGACCGACCACTACAACCTCGGCCGATACGGCGAGGTGACGGTCGCGGCGGGCGGCAGGCTGTTCCAGCCGACCGACCGCAAGGGCGTGGACCCCGCGCTGGACGCCCGCAGGACGCTGCTCGTCGACGACGGCTCGAACACCGAGAACCCGGCGACGATCCCCTACACGAGCCCGGAGGTCGTCCGGCTGGGCGACACCGCGAAGGGGATCACCGGCGTGCTGAGCTACGGCTTCGGGGCCTACCGGCTGGAGCCGACCAAGCCGATCACCTTCCAGCGGACCAACCCCCGCATGCCCGCGCCCGCGCCGGTCGGCGGGAACGTCCGCGTCGCGAGCCTCAACACGCTCAACTGGTTCACGACGCTCGGCTCGCGCGGCGCCAACACGGCCGAGGAGCAGCAGCGGCAGCTCAAGAAGATCGTCGCCACGCTCAAGGGCCTGAACGCCGACGTCGTCGGGCTCATGGAGGTCGAGAACAACGGTCAGACCGCCGTCGACGCGCTGGTCGCCGCACTGAACGCGGAGGTGGGCGCGGGCACGTACGCCGCGCTGACCCACCCCTACCCGGGCACCGACGCGATCCACGTCGCCGCGATCTACAAGCCGGCCAAGGTGACCCCAGTCGGGGCGACGCGGTCGTCGGCCGACCCCGTCTTCCGGCGGCCGCCGCTGATCCAGACCTTCCGCCGGGTGGGCGGCGGCCAGCCGTTCACGCTGCTCGTCAACCACTTCAAGTCCAAGGGCTGTGACGCGGAGGCCCCCAGCGGCGACACGGACCAGGGCGACGGCCAGGGCTGCTACAACGCCGAGCGCGTACGGCAGGCCAAGGCCGTGCTCGGCCTCATCGGCTCGATGGACCTGCCGAACCCGCTGGTGATCGGCGACCTCAACGCCTACGGCGAGGAGGACCCGATCCACACCCTGGAGAAGGGCGGCCTGACCAGCCTGTCCAAGCGGTTCGTGCCCGAGGACCAGCGCTACAGCTACCTGTTCGGCGGGCTGTCGGGCGAGCTCGACCACGCCATGGCCGGCAAGCAGCTGACCAAGCGGGTGACCGGGGCGACGATCTGGCACGTCAACTCCGACGAGTCGCGCATCCTCGACTACAACCTGGAGTTCAACCCGCCGAGCCTCTACCGGCCCGACGCGTTCCGCTCCTCCGATCACGACCCGTTGCTGATCGGGCTGGAGCTGCCCGGCGGCAAGCCCTGACGACCGGCACGCGAAGGGGCCCCCGTCGCCGGGGGCCCCTTTCCGTTCGTCAGGCGTCGGGATCGACGATGTCCCGCTTGGTCTGGGGCGGCTCGCCCGGCTTGCCGCCGAGACGCGGATAGCGCAGGTCGAAGGCGGGCCGCTCGGAGCGGATCGACGGCATCGACAGGAAGTTGTGGCGCGGCGGCGGGCAGGACGTCGCCCACTCCAGCGAGTTGGCATGCCCCCACGGGTCGTTCACCGTCACCTTCTCGCCGTGCCGTACGGTCCACCAGATGTTGTAGAGGAACGGCAGGGTGGACAGGCCGAGCAGGAACGCGCCGAGGCTCGACACCTGGTGCATCCAGGTGAAGCCGTCACTGGCCGCGTAGTCGCCGTACCGCCGCGGCATGCCCTGCGCGCCGAGCCAGTGCTGGATGAGGAACGTCAGATGGAACCCGATGAACAGCATCCAGAAGTGGATCTTCCCGAGCGGCTCGTTCAGCATCTTCCCGGTCAGCTTCGGCCACCAGAAGTAGAAGCCGGAGAACATGGCGAACACCACCGTGCCGAACACCACGTAGTGGAAGTGGGCGACCACGAAGTAGGTGTCGGTCACGTGGAAGTCCAGCGGCGGCGACGCCAGGATCACCCCGGTCAGCCCGCCGAGCAGGAACGTCACGAGGAAGCCCACCGACCACAGCATGGGCGTCTCGAACGTGAGATGGCCCCGCCACATCGTGCCCGTCCAGTTGAAGAACTTCACTCCGGTGGGCACGGCGATCAGGAACGTCATCAGCGAGAAGAACGGCAGCAGCACCTGGCCGGTGGCGAACATGTGGTGCGCCCACACGGTGACCGACAGCGCGGTGATCGCGATCGTCGCGCCGACCATCCCGACGTACCCGAACAGCGGCTTGCGGCTGAAGACCGGGATCACCTCGGTGACGATGCCGAAGAACGGCAGCGCGATGATGTAGACCTCCGGGTGGCCGAAGAACCAGAACAGGTGCTGCCACAGCATCGGGCCGCCGCTCGCGGGGTCGTAGATGTGCGAGCCGAGCTTGCGGTCGATCTCCAGCGCCAGCAGCGCGGCGGCGAGCACCGGGAAGGCCAGCAGCACGAGGATCGAGGTGAAGAACACGTTCCACGTGAAGATCGGCATCCGGAACATCGTCATGCCCGGGGCGCGCATGCACATGATCGTCGTGATGAAGTTGACCGAGCCGAGGATCGTCCCGAGGCCCGACAGCGCCAGCCCCATGATCCACAGGTCCCCGCCGAGCTGCGGGGTGAACGACGCGGACGACAGCGGCGTGTAGGCCGTCCAGCCGAACGTCGGCGCGCCGCCCGTGAGCGACGACGCCAGCACCATCAGGCCGCCGAACAGGAACATCCAGTAGCTGACCATGTTGAGCCGGGGGAAGGCCACGTCGGGCGCGCCGATCTGCAGGGGCATCACCGCGTTGGCGAACCCGGCGAACAACGGCGTCGCGAACAGCAGCAGCATGACGCTGCCGTGCAGCGTGAACAGCATGTTGTATTGCTGCAGCGTGACGAACTGCATGCCCGGTTCGAACAGCTCCGCGCGGATGACCATGGCTTCCAGGCCGCCGACCAGGAAGAAGAAGAACGCGGTGATCATGTAGAGATTGCCGATCACCTTGTGGTCCGTGCTCGACAGCCACGAGACGAGCAGGGCGCCGGGGCCCTTCTGTCCCGTCAGGTCGGTCGGCCGTACGGCGTGAGTCGTCATCGGCGTGCTCCTTCTACGTCAAGGAGGTCTGCTGCCCAATCACACGAGGCTCATCGCGAAATGGAATGCTGGGATCGACCGGCTGGTTATGCCCGCTGAAGACCGAGCGAAAGGAGTCGCCCGTGGCGACCATCGAGGTAACTGAGAAGAACTTCAACGACATCGCCGACAATGGCATCGTACTGCTCGATTTCTGGGCGTCCTGGTGCGGCCCCTGCCGGTCGTTCGCGCCGATCTTCGAGAAGGCGTCCGAGGAGCACACGGACATCACCTTCGGCAAGATCGACACGGAGGCGCAGCCGGGCCTGTCGGAGGGCTTCGAGATCACCGCGATTCCGACGATCATGGCGATCCGCGACGGCATCGTGGTGTTCGCCCAGCCGGGCGCCCTTCCCGCGCCCGCGCTGGAGGACCTGATCAGCCAGCTCCGCGCGCTCGACATGGACGCCATCCGCGCCCAGATCGAGGCGGAGGCCAAGAACTCCTGAGGCAGCGGGCCGCGCCCCCGGAAACGGAAACCGCCGTCACCCCGTCCGAGCGATCGGAGGGCGACGGCGGGTTCAGCGGTCCTGTGCCGGTGCCGGTCAGCTCGACCGGTAGAGCTCCGCGACGCGGAAGGCGAGGTCGAGCGACTGGCCGCGGTTGAGGCGGGGGGCGCAGGCGGTCTCGTAGCGCAGCGCCAGGTCCTCCTCCACGATCGCGTGCCCGCCGCCCACGCACTCGGTGACGTCGTCGCCGGTGAACTCGATGTGGATGCCGCCGGGGTGGGTGCCGAGCGCGTGATGCACCTCGAAGAAGCCCGCGACCTCGTCGAGCACGTCGTCGAGGCGGCGGGTCTTGTGCCCGCTCGGCGCCTCGAAGGTGTTGCCGTGCATCGGGTCGCACACCCACGCCACGGTCGCGCCGCTCGCGTTGACCTTCTCCACCAGCGTCGGCAGCGCGTCGCGGACCTTGCCCGCCCCCATCCGGGTGATGAAGGTGAGCCGCCCGGGCTCGTTGTCGGGGTTGAGCTTGTCGATCAGCGCGATGGCCTCTTCGGGCGTGGTCGTCGGGCCGAGCTTCACGCCGATCGGGTTGCGGATGCGGCTGAAGAACTCGACATGCGCCCCGTCGAGCTGGCGGGGGCGCTCGCCGATCCACACCATGTGCGCCGACACGTCGTACGGCAGGCCGGTGCGCGAGTCGATCCGGGTGAGCGCCCGGTCGTAGTCGAGGATCAGGGCCTCGTGGGAGGAGTAGAACTCCACGGTGTGGAACTCCTCCGGGTCGGCCCCGCAGGCCCGCATGAACGAGAGCGCCTGGTCGATCTCCCGGGCGAGCTGCTCGTAGCGCCGCCCCGCCGGGGACTCCGCCACGAAGTCCTGGTTCCACGCGTGGACCTGGCGCAGGTCGGCGTAGCCGCCCTTGGTGAAGGCCCGCGCGAGGTTCAGCGTGACGGCGGAGGAGTGGTAGGCGCGCAGTAGCCGGTTGGGGTCGGGACGGCGGGCCTCGGCGGTGAAGTCGAAGCCGTTGACCATGTCGCCCCGGTAGGCCGGCAGCTCCAGGCCGTCGCGGATCTCCGTGGGCTTGGAGCGCGGCTTGGCGAACTGCCCGGCGAGCCTGCCGATCTTGACGACCGGCACGCGGCCGGCGTAGGTCAGCACGATCGCCATCTGCAGCAGGGTCTTGAGCTTGTTGCGCACGTTCTCGGCCGTCGCGCCCGCGAAGGTCTCGGCGCAGTCGCCGCCCTGCAGGACGAACGCCTCCCCGCGCGCCACGGCGGCCATGCTCTCCTTGAGCTGGTCGCACTCGCCGGCGAACACGAGCGGGGGCAGGGACGCCAGCTCCGCTACGACCTTGTCCAGCTCACCGCGGTCCGGCCAGTCCGGCTGCTGGGCCGCGGGAAGATCACGCCAGGCGTCCAGGGCAGGGCCGCTCACGGGGTCGAGGTTCGTTGCGCTCACGGGAACCAAGGTTATTGCACCCGGTCCTGTGCGGGCCCCGTCCTGTCCATTTGCTGAGATCTTTTTTCTCGCAGCGGAAGACGTACGTGCTCGGGCAGGACGCCGAGACCGATGAACCGCGGCACCAGCGAGCGCACCGCCGGCACGCGGGTGAGAGCCGGGATCCGCCCCACGGGACCGGCGAGCGTCGGCCGGATGAGGCGGTCCTGCACCACCCGCTGCGCGGTCTGCACGACGATCGTGGGCACCTTCCTGCGGCGCTGGACCCTGGCGAGCACGGCGGCGGGCACCCGGCCGCGCAGCAGGGCGGGCCCGACGACGTTGGCGGCGGCGACGGCGTCCGCCACGGCGAGGTTGATCCCGACGCCGAAGACCGGCGACATCGCGTGGGCCGCGTCGCCGATCAGCAGCAGCCCGGGCAGGTGCCAGCGGGTGAGCCGGTTCACCTCGACGCTCAGCACACCGGTCTGGTCGAAGCCGTGCAGCTCGCCGGTCCTGCCGCCGAGGAAGGGCAGCAGCCGTCCCACCTCGCGGCGCAGCTCGCCGACGCCCTTCGCCTCCAGCGCGGCGAAGCCGCCCTTGGGGATGATGTAGGCGAGCTGCCAGTAGGTCTCCCTGTTGATCGCGACCATGAGCCGTCCGGCGGACGCCCGCAGGAACGGCTGCTCGGGATCGCCCTCCGCCCGCGGCAGCCGGAACCACACGACGTCCATCGGGGCGCCGAAACGCTTGGGCGCCAGCCCGGCCGCCCGGCGCACGTCGGAGTGCCGGCCGTCGGCGGCGACGGTGAGCACGGCCCTGATCTCGTGCTCCTCGCCCCGCTCGTCGCGGTAGCGGACCCCGCGGACCGCGCCGTCGTGCCGTACGAGGTCGACGACCTTGGCGTTCATCAGGAGGTGGAAGTTGGGATAGGCGGCCGCCTCGCGGGTGAGGAGGTCGAGGAAGTCCCACTGTGGGACGAAGGCGATGTACTGGTACTTCCCCGGCAGGCGCCGCAGGTCGGCGATGGGCACCTCGCCGTCGTCGGTCCGCATGGACAGCGTGTGCGCCTTGCGGTGCGGCAGCCGGTGGAACGCCTCGCCCAGGCCGATCTCGTCCAGGATCTGGAGGGTCGAGGGATGGATGGTGTCACCGCGGAAGTCGCGCAGGAAGTCCGCGTGCTTCTCCAGCAGAGTGACATCGACGCCCGCGCGTGCCAGGAGCAGTGCGAGCATGGCCCCCGCGGGCCCGCCGCCCGCGATCACACATGTCGTCTCCATAATTCATCACCCGCTGAAATTGTCTCACGCGGGGGGCCGGGCCGCCAGATGTGGGCCTACCGGAGCGCGTGCGGGACCGCTATTTTGTGATCAATGGAGTCGGCCTTTATGGAGTCCGCTGTGAGTGCTCGTGTGAGTCACCTGCCCCGCGTCGCGGCCGGGACGATGGTCCTGTCCCTCGTGGCCTCGCTGACCGTAGGGGCGCCCGCGGCCCTCGCGGCGACCGGCGACTCCGAGCCGCACACCGGCAACGGGTGCGGCTCGCAGTCCCTCACGCTGGAGGCGTGACCTCAGACGTGCGCGTGGTTCCTCGCCCCCGCGCGCAGCAGGTCGAGGCAGGCGGCCAGTGACCGCGTGGTGATGTCCCTGATGCGGGCGTAGGACTCCTCGGGATACTGCCGGGGGCCGTCCTCCACCAGCATGATCAGGTAGAGGTAGACCCGATAGAGGGCGATCCGTACGCGCGCGGCCTGGTCCAGCCGCACGGGGCCGGCCTCCTGCCGGTAACCCATGAGCATCGGGTCGTCCTCGCGCAGCTCGTCGAAGATCGTCGGAGTGACGAAGTCGGCGAGCGGGTCGCCCCAGAACGCCCTCTCGTGGTCGATGAGCGCCTGCACGCGGTTGTCGCCGTCCAGGAACACGTTGCCCGGCCACATGTCGAAGTGCACCAGCGACGGCGTGGTGACCTGGTCGAGGACGTGCGCGTTCATGTGGACGAGCCCGACGATCTCCACGATCGTGGCGGGGAGCGGGGTGTTGTAGTAGACCGCGTCGTCCAGCAGGGCGCCGACCATGATGAGGAACGCCTCCCGCCAGGTCCGGCCGGTCAGCCCGGCGTACGGGTAGCCGAAGACGCCCGTGCCCGGGATGGAGTGCAGGCGGGCGAGGTGGCGGCCCAGCTCGAACCGGAGCGCGCCCTCCTCCGCGGGGCTGAGCGTCGTCCGGTTCCACGGCACCCCGTCGAGCGCGGACAGGATGAGGTAGTCGCCGCCCAGCAGCGGGTCGTCGAACGACGCCTTGAGCAGGGCGGCCATCGGCAGCCCGGCGGGCTGGGCGAGGTGGTAGACCATCGCCTCGGTGCGCAGCAGGTGGCGCTCGTAGGCCAGCAGCCGCAGGTCGGGCGGCGGCCCCACCTTGAGCACCACCTGACGTCCGTCGTCGAGGCCGAGCCGCCAGACGGCGTTCGCGAAGCCGTCGGTGAGCTCCTCCGACGAGGTCACCCCGCAGCCGAGCGCGTCGCGGGTGACCTCGTCGAGCCGGGCGGGGGACAACCGCCTCTTCGTCCTGCTGTCCATTCAGCCTTCCAATGACGCAGTGGTGACCGCGATGGCCCACGTGGCCTCGTGCTTGTCCCCCGGCTGCAAAACGATCAGGTCGGTGCCCGAGTTGAACGCGTCGGGCGGGCAGGTCATCGGCTCCACGGCCAGCCCCTGGTGGCCCAGCCCCGTGCCGGTGCAGATCTGGACCCACGGCAGCACCGCGGGGTCCCAGGTGAGCTCAACCCCGCCCTCCGGCCCCAGCACGCGTACGCGTCCCTCCGTCACGCCCGTGAAGGCGTGGTCGACGGCGGTGTCCCCGATCACGCGCGGCGTCCTGAAGTCGTAGGGCGTTCCCTCGACCTCCACCAGGTCGGTGGGGGCGAGCAGGTCGTCGGTGAGCAGCACCCGCCCGGCCGGCAGGCCGAGCTCGTAGGCGGTGACGTCGGGCCCGGCCAGCAGCCACGGGTGCGGCCCGCAGCCGTACGGCGCCGCCGTCTCGCCCACGTTCTGCGCCGTCAGCGTGGTCGACAGGCCCTCGGCGGACACCGAGTGGCGCACCTCGAGGGAGATCCTGTGCGGGTAGCCCTCGGTGGGCTCCACGACGTGCGTCAGCCGTACGTGGCCGTGGTGGTCCTCCACCGACAGCAGCTCCGCGCACTTCCAGTCGACGCCGGAGACGAGGCCGTGCAGGGCGTGGCCGCGGTCGGGCTCGTTGACCGGCAGGTGGCGGCGCTGCCCCTCGAAGACGTACGTGCCGCCGACCACCCGGTTGGGCCATGGCGCCAGGATGGTGCCGCTGTAGTAGGGGACCGGCCCGCCTTCCGGCCAGCTCGTCAACAGTCCGCGGCCCTCGTGGCGCAGCACCCGGAGCGCGCCGCCCCGCTCGCTGATCGTGGCCTGGTATCCGCCGCCGGCAATCGTGTAATCGGGCACGGGGGAGTCCTCTCGCTGACGCGACGTCAAGAAGCTGGTCATCTGACGGTATGCAGGGACTTTATCCCAGCTCATCGCCCTTGATCCAAGCGGGGTGGGAGGATTGTGGGAGCGCTCCCACTTCGGGTAAAGCTAAGTCTTTTCGGCGGACGCGTCAACTTATTCGCGGGATTATCGCGTAGATCGGTATAAGTGCACTGATTTGCCGCACAGCGGCACTTGCGTGCACGTGCATGGGCGAGCGCCCACCACCGCGTGCTGAAAGTTTCAGCGGTTCCGGGCAGCCGTCATCGCACCGCCGCGCGACGGGTCCCGGAGGCCGGTGTCCCGGAAAAGCATCCCGGAGACAGGAGGGCACAGGAGGCGGTGCCGGCCGGGCCTCTGGACAGGGCCCCGGACAGGGCGTGGCAGCAAGGGGCCCGGCGGCACGGTGCCTCCCGGCACTGCGCGCTCGGCACTGCGCGCTCGGCACAGGGCCCCGGAAGCCGGGCGCTCGGCACTGCGCGCTCGGCACAGGGCCCCGGAAGCCGGGCGCGGGGCATGCCGGCCTGAGTGGGCGGGGGAAACCGCTTCGCTCATCGGGCCGGCGTGCTCGCCGAGCGTGTTATCGGGTGCTGTTCATCGGGTCGTGTTGGTCGGGTGGTGTCGCTCCATGCTGTTCGCCGGGTCGTCGCGGGGTCGTCGCGGACTCGTCGCGGGGGTCAGCGCAGCTCGCCGCTCTTCACCACGTCGCGGTACCAGAGCGCGCTGTCCTTGGGCGTACGCTGCTGCGTCGCGTAGTCCACGTATACGATGCCGAACCGCTGGCTGTACCCCTCGGCCCACTCGAAGTTGTCCAGCAGCGACCACACGTGGTAGCCCTCGACCTGCGCGCCGGCCTCCATGGCGCGGTGCATCGCGCTCAGGTGGGCGCGCAGGTAGGCGATCCGCCGGTCGTCGCGGACCCGGCCGTCGGCGTCGACCCCGTCCACCGTGGCCAGGCCGTTCTCGGTGATGACCATCGGCACGCCCGGGTAGTCCCGGTGCACCCGGACGAGGATGTCGTGCAGGCCCTCGGGGTAGATCTCCAGCCACTCGGCCTGGGCCCGCTCGTGCAGGAAGACACGTTCGCCCTTGCCGTCCACGAAGACCGGCGTGTAGTACTGCACGCCGAGGACGTCGATGGGCTCGCTGATGACGCCGAGGTCGCCGTCGAGGATGTGGTCGGCCATCGGGCCGCGCTCGGAGATCCAGCGCAGCGTGTCCTCGGGGTAGCGGCCCTTGAAGATCGGGTCGAGGTAGAGCCGGTTCTCCAGCCCGTCCTGGTGGTGCGCCGCCTCGCGCGCCTCCGGCGTGTCGTCGGCCGGGTAGGTCGGGTGCAGGTTGAGCGCCGGGCCGATGCGGCGTCCGGGGTGCCGCTCGTGCAGCACCCGCGAGGCGAGGCCGTGGGCGAGCAGCAGGTGGTGGCAGGCGACGAACGCGCGCGCGTCGTCCTTCACGCCCGGCGCGTGGGTGCCGAAGCGGTATCCGCAGTCGACCACGGTCTTGGGCTCGTTGATCGTCAGCCAGTCCCTGATCTCCAGGGCGTCGAAGCAGATCTCGGCATACTCGGCGAAGCGCTCGGCCGTGTCCCGGTTCTCCCAGCCCCCTCGGTCCTGCAGCTCCTGCGGCAGGTCCCAGTGGAAGAGCGTGGCCATCGGCCGGACGCCGCGTTCTGCCAGCCCGTCCACGAGCCGGCGGTAGAAGTCGAGGCCCTTCTGGTTGGGCTTGCCCGAGCCGGTCGGCTGGATCCGCGGCCAGGCGATGGAGAAGCGGTAGCTGCCCAGGCCCAGATCGGCGATCAGGTCGAGGTCCTCGTTGTAGCGGTGGTAGTGGTCGGCGGCGTGCTCTCCGCTGTCGCCGTCGCGTACGTTGCCGGGGACCGCGCAGAACGTGTCCCACACCGATGGCCCGCGGCCGTCCTCCGTGGTCGCGCCCTCGATCTGGTAAGCCGCGGTGGACGCGCCCCAGACGAAGTCGGCCGGAAACCGTGCGGGTGAGTTCATGGCTTCATCCATTCTCGGTGAGGAAACGCGCGGGTGATTCGAGCGCCGTGCGGAGCTCCCCGAGGAACTCCGCGGCATCGCGACCGTTGATGTAACGGTGGTCGTATGCGAGGCCAACTGTGGCGGTCTTGCGTACGGCGAAGCCCGGACCGTCCTGGACGACCTCCGGACGCGGTGCCGTCAGCGACAGCGCGCACGTCTGGCCGGGGAAGACGATCGGGACGGCGAACACGATGCCGTCGTGCGTGTGCAACGTGAGCGTGATGGCGCCTCCCTGGAGGTCGCGTTCCCGGAACGACCCGGTGAGCGCCGTCTTGCGGAAGCCGACCAGGTCACCGGCGATCTCGGACAGCGGCCGGTTGCCCGCGTCGCGGACGACCGGGATGAACAACCCCCGGCCCACGTCGACCGTCACGCCCACGTCGGCGGTGGCGGCCCTTCTCGCCCGGGGGCCGGGGCCGGGCGCCGCGAAGAACATCGGGAAGCGGTCGAGCAGCCCGCCGGTCGCCTTCACCACCATCTCGGGCAGCCCGACCAGCGTGCGCAGCCGGCGGGTGAGGTCGCGGGCGAGCGACAGGACCTCGGTCACGTCCACGTTCATCGCCGTGAAGGCCGCCGGGATCTCGCGCCGGGACCGTTCGACGACCTCGGCCGTCCGCTGCTGCGCCCGCGACAGCGTGATCCACTGCGCGTCGTCGTCATCCGCCAGGACGTCCCCTGCCTGGGCGTCCGCCGCCAGGACGTCCCTTGCCTGGGCGTCCGCCGCCAGGACGTCCCTTGCCTGGGCGTCCGCCGCCTGGGCGTCCCCTGCCTGGGCGGCGTCCGCGGCGGCGGGGGAGGGCTCCTGCGCGGCGAGCAGCTCCTCGACGTCGGTCCGCCTGATGACCTTGCGGCCGAGGGCGTACACCCGATCCATGGCGACGCCGTGCGCCTCGATGAGTTCGCGCGCGGGCGCCGTGACGATCACCCCGGAGACGTCGCCGGGCGGCGCCGCGGTCTGCGGCCCGCCCGGGTTTCCGTCCGCGGCCTGCTGAGCGGCCTTCCCCGCGGCCTGCCGGGCGGGCCCGGCCGTGGTCTCCCCGGCGTCCTCGTCCGCGCTCGCGAGCAGGCGGGCGATCACCTGCCCGGGCTCGCACTCGGCCCCCTCGGCGAGCAGCCGCCGCAGGACGCCGTCCGACGGGGCCTCGACCTCCTCGGTCGCCTTCGACGTCTCGAGCAGCACGATCGGATCGCCGTCGCGCACCGTCTGCCCGTCCTCGGCCAGCCACTCGACCAGCACGTACGACGTGTCGTTGTTGTTGAGCTTGGGCACCCGGAAGTCGGTCACGACAGCGCCTCCCTCACCGCGGCCCTGATGCTGTCGGACTGCACGAGCACCTCACGTTCCAGATGGGGGGCGGCGGGGATCACCCCGTCCGCCGAGTTGACCAGCGTGATCGGGCCCCGGAGGCGGCCCCACAGGCGCGGATAGAGCGCCGTGGCCACCTCGGACGCCCAGGAGCCGCCCTCGGTGCCGTCGTCCACGACGCAGACGTGCGGCGCGTCCTCAAGCCCCGGCAGCCGCGGCACGGGATAGAGCTGGGCGGGCACCAGCAGCTCGCAGACCAGGTCGTCCTCCAGGAGGAGCGCCCGCATGGCGTCGAGCGTCCGGTGGACGAGCCCGCCGTGGGTGACCAGCGTGCAGTCGGGCCGGCCGGCGCCGTCGACGCGCACCCGCGCCACGTCGTCCACCAGCTCGACGGTGAACAGGTCGTCCACCTGGTGCATCTGCCGCGTGTAGAGCACCTTGTCCTCGAAGAACAGGCAGGGCCGCCCGAGGCCGAACATCCGGGCGAACAGCTCGCCCGCGTCGTGGAACGGCGTCATCTCGAACAGCGACAGCCCCGGCACGCCGATGAAGTGCTTCTGCGGGTTCTGGCTGTGGGTCGGGCCGTAGCCGCGGTTGCCGCCCGTGGGGCAGCGCACCACGAGCGGGATCGGCACCGGCCTGCCGTACATGGAGGTGGACTTGGCGGCGAAGTTCGTGATCTGGTCGAACGCCAGCGCCACGAAGTCGGCGAACATGATCTCGACGATGGCCTTGTCGCCGGCCAGGGCCAGCCCGGCCCCGACCCCGGCGATCGCGCCCTCGCTCAGCGGCGTGGACCTCACCCGGGAGCCGAACCGGCCGGACAGCCCGCGGGTCACCTTGAACGCGCCGCCGTACGGGTCGCTGACGTCCTCGCCGAGCAGGTGGACCGAGGGGTCGGACTCCATGAGGTCGTGCAGCGCCTGGTTGAGGTGCTCGGAGACCCTGGTCACGCCGCTCCCCCCGGCCGGGCGTGGGGCCGGGCGGAGACCTCGGCGACCACGCGTTCGACGAGCTCCCGCTGCTCGGCGTCGATCCGGGCGAACCGCTCGGGATCGGCCTCGGCGTACCGGTCGTACCAGTCGGACTCGCGGGCCCGGCGGATCTCCTCCGGCGGGCGGGTGTCGTCGCCCTTGCTGTGCGGTCCGAGGCGGTGGGTGGCGAACTCGACCACCAGCGGGGACGGCTCGGTCCGTACGGCGTCGACCAGCGGCGCGAGCGCCTGCCTGATCTCGCCGACGTCGGTGCCGGTGATGTGGTGGTGCCGCACTCCGAAGGCCGCCGCCCGGGCGGCGATCGTGCCGGCCATCTGCGCGGACGTGGGGGTCGACTGGGCGATGCCGTTGTGCTCGACCACGACGAGCAGCGGCACCCGCCAGAGGGACGCCATGTTCAGCGCTTCGTAGACGGCGCCCTCGCCCCAGGTGCCGTCTCCGATGTACGCGCAGGCGAGCGCGCCCGTTCCGGCCAGTTTGAGCGCCACCCCGGTCGCCACGGGCAGGCTCTCGCCCTGCACTCCGGTCGAAAGGAACCGCTGGTGGTAGATGTGCTGGCTGCCGCCGACGCCCCCGCACAGCGCGCCATCCCGCCCCATGATCTCTGCGAGCAGGCCGTACGGGTCGGGGTGGCGGGCGAGGAAGTGGCCGTGCCCCCGGTGGTTGCTGAAGACGAAGTCGTCGTCGCGGAGCAGGGACGACACCGTGACCGGGATGTACTCCTGCCCGAGGCAGGTGTGGGTGGTGCCGCTGAGCACGCCCTGCTCGAACAGGCGGAGCAGGGCGCGTTCGAAGTGCCGGATGAGCAGGAGTGAGCGGAGGTCCCCGTCGTTCAGGGCATGCCCCGGGCTCCGGGACGGTGCGGCGGTGACGATCACAGGTGGTCCGCTCCTGGTGCGTCTCTGGTCGAGGGGTGCGCTCGACGCCGGGCCCCGTTGCCAGGGACAGGAGCACCACGGCATCCAGCACAGGAGCAGCGGCATCCGTTGACAGGAGCGCCAGCACCCTTTCGACAGGAGTAACGGGATCACCCTGTCTGGGAGCGCTCCCACGGAGGGTAGGTGCGGTAAGGGTCCATGTCAATCCCTGGCCGAACAGCAATTTTGGGAGATTACGACCGCATTGTCCGTGATCTGCGGCAATATCCTCACATTCACCGTCTTGGGGCTAATAACGGACAGAAACTTCCATGACACTTGACGAACGAAAGCCGTGATCCCTAGCCTCCACTGCCGTGGGAGCGTTCCCACTACCGCGTCCGAAAATGGGGGTTAAGGCGCGAGCGGCAGTGGATTCCGCGCCGCGCCAGGCACCAGTATGGAAGCTTCCGGCGGTGATTCCGCCGCCGGGTCGTTGGTCCGCGTCTTCGCAACGAATCGCCGGCGTGCCGAAGCGCAGAGCGCATAGAGGAATGCCATGTTCTTAATTAAAAATTCAACAGAGGTGCCGGCGTCGTGACCCGGACCGGTCTCTCACCGGCGAAGCAGGCGCTGCTCGCGCAGCGGCTCAGGGCCGGGAAAGCCGCGAGGGTCACCGTGCCGCCGCGCCCGGCAGGCACCCCCCCGCCGCTTTCGCACGCCCAGGAGCGCCTGTGGTTCCTGGAGCAGTACGCCCCGGGCACCACCGCCTACACCGTCCCCTTCGCCGTACGGCTGGACGGCGATGAGATCGACGGCGAGGCTCTGGAGCGCGCGCTCGCCGAGGTGGCCCGGCGCCACGAGAGCCTGCGCACCCGGTTCGTCACCACCGACGACGGGACGCCCGAGATCGTGCTGGGCGACGAGCCCGTCGTGGAGCTGCGGCTGACGGAGGCGGACGACCCCGCCGCCGCGCGGGAGGAGGTCCAGGCGCAGCTGGTCCGGCCGTTCGACCTGGCGACCGGCCCGCTGGTGCGGTTGCTCCTGGTCCGGCTCGGCGCCCGCGAGCATGTGCTGCTCCTGACCATGCATCACGCCGTCACCGACGGCTGGTCGTGCGACATCGTGCTGGAGGAGCTGCTCGCCCTGCACGAGGCGTACCGGACCGGCGCCGACGCCGGCCTCGCCGACCCGCCGGTGCAGTACGGCGACTACGCGCTCTGGGAACGCGGACGGACCCACGAGGACGACATCCGCTACTGGCGGGAGCGGCTGGCCGGGCTGCCGCCGCTCGAACTGCCCACCGACCTCCCGCGCCCGCCCGAGCAGGGGTCCGCGGGGGCGGCCCACGGCATCACGCTCGACCGCGAGCTGGCGGACGCGCTCACCGCGCTGGGCGGGGCCAACGGCGCGACGCTGTACATGACGCTGCTCGCCGCCTTCCAGGTGCTCCTCGCGCGCTACTCCGGCCAGGACGACTTCGCGGTGGGATCGCCCGTGTCGGGCCGCGACCTGCCGGAGCTGGAGCGGGTCGTCGGGCTGTTCATCAACTCGCTGCCGATGCGGGCCGACCTGTCCGGCGACCCGACCTTCACCGAGCTGCTCGGCCGGGTGCGCGAGACCGCGCTGGACGCCTACACGCACCAGGAGCTGCCCTTCGACCGGCTGGTCGGCGAGCTCGGCGTCGAACGCGACGTGAGCAGGTCGCCGGTGTTCCAGGTGATGTTCGCGCTGCAGAACTACCGGTCGGCACCGCTGCGCACCCAGGGCCTGACCATGTCGGCCTACCCGTTCGAGGTGACCGCCAGCCGGTTCGACCTCGCGCTCTACCTGATGGACCAGGGCGACGGCCTCCACGGCAGCATCACCTACCGCACCGAGCTGTTCCGCCCGGCCACGATCGCGCGGATGGCGGAGTGCTTCGAGCACCTGCTCAGGTCGATCGTCGCCGATCCCCATGCCCGGGTGTCCGACCTGGAGCTGCTCCCGGCGGCCGAGTGCGACCGCGTGCTCGCGTTCGCGGGGGCGGGCCCCGAGCCCGAGACGCCCCCGGCGGACGCGTTCGGCGGGGCCTCGTCGCTGCACGAGGCGATCGCCGCGCAGGCGGCCCGCACCCCGTCCGCCACCGCCGTCGCCTGCGGCGGCGACGCCCTCACGTACGCGGAGCTGGACGCGGCGGCCGACCGGCTCGCCCGGCGGCTGCGCGGGCTCGGCGTGGGGCGCGACGACCGTGTGGCGATCTGCCTGGAGCAGTCGACCGGGCTCGCGGTCGCGGTGCTCGGCGTGCTCAAGGCGGGCGCGGCCTACCTGCCGCTCGACCCCGAGCACCCGCGCGGCCGGCTCGAGTTCGTCCTGGCCGACGCCGCGGCGTCGATCGTCGTGACCAGCCCGGACCTGCGCGACCGGCTGCCGGACGACGTCACCGCCGTTCACCTCGGCGAGGAGGCGCCGGAGCCCGTCGACCCCTGGGAGCCCGCGACGCCGGGCGACCTCGCGTACGTGATCTACACCTCCGGCACCACCGGGCGGCCCAAGGGCGTCGCGGTGCAGCACCACGAGGTCATGGTCTATCTCGCCGGGGTGCGCGAGCGGCTGGGCGTGGAGCCCGGCTCGTCCTTCGCGTTGCTCCAGTCGCTGGCCTTCGACTTCGGCGTCACTGTCTTCTACCTGTGCCTGATGACCGGCGGCACGCTGCACCTGGTGCCCTCGCGCACCGCCGGTCCCGAGCTGGCGGAGATCTTCCGGCGGACCGGGATCGACTACCTCAAGATCACGCCGTCGCATCTGGCGGCGCTGCTCGCCGACGCTGGGCCGGGCGACCTGCTGCCGAGGAAGCTGCTGCTCCTTGGCGGCGAGGCGGCCCCGCGCGGCTGGGCGGCCGAGCTCGCGGCGCTGGGCCGCTGCCGGGTCGTCAACCACTACGGGCCGACCGAGGCCACCGTGGGCGTGACCACCTACGACGTCGCCCGGCTGCCCGCTCCCGACGGCCCGGCCGAGGCGAGCGTGAGCCTGCCGATCGGCTCGCCGCTGCCCGGGGCGCGGGCGTACGTGCTGGACGAGCGGTTACGCCCGGTGCCGGCCGGAGTGCCGGGGGAGATCTACCTCGGCGGCGACCGGCTGGCCCGCGGCTACCTGAACCGGCCGGGCCTGACCGCCGACCGATTCCTGCCCGACCCGTACGGCCCGCCCGGGTCGCGCATGTACCGCACCGGCGACCTCGGCCGCTGGACCGACGCCGGCGACCTGGAGTTCCTCGGCCGCCGCGACCTCCAGGTGAAGATCCGCGGTTACCGGGTCGAGCTCGGCGAGGTCGAGTCGGTGCTGGCCGACCACCCGGACGTCGCCCAGGCGGTGGTCGAGCCGCGCGGCGAGCAGCTCGTCGCCTACCTCGTGCCCACCGCCGGAAACGCCGCCGTCGACGGCGCGCGGCCGGAGACCGCGGACGTGCGCGCATGGCTGGCCGACCGGCTGCCCGCGTACATGGTCCCCTCGCGGTACGCCTGGCTCGACGAGCTGCCGCTCAAGTCGCACGGCAAGGTGGACCGCTCGCGGCTGCCCGAGCCGGAGGCCGACGTCGCGGCGGCCGAATACGTCGCACCGGCGCCCGGCCCCGAGGAGGACGTGGCCCGCGTCTGGGCGGAGGTGCTGGACGTCGAGCGCGTGGGGGCGCTCGACGACTTCTTCGCCCTGGGCGGCCACTCGCTGCTCGCGATGCGGGTCATCGCCCGGCTGCGCAAGGCGCATCCGGACCGGCGGATCACGGTGCTCGACGTGTTCAAGCACCGCACCGTCCGCGAGCTGGCCCGGCTGCTCACCGCCGAGGGGGACGTGCCGCGGTCGCTGCTGCACCGGCTCACCCCCGCCAGGGCCGCCGCCACGACCCTGGTGTGCGTGCCGTACGGCGGGGGCAGCGCCGTGGTCTACCAGCCGCTCGCCGACGCGCTGCCGGACGACTGGGCGCTGTATTCGGTCGCCGTGCCCGGCCACGAGCTGGGGGAGGAGGCACGGCCGTTCGACGAGGTCGTCGTCGACTGCGTGGCCGAGATCTCCGAGATCCTGGACAGGAACGGCGGCTCGCTCGTGCTGTACGGCCACTGCGGCCTCGGCGTCATGCTGTCCTCCGAGATCGCCCGGAGGCTGGAGGCGGACGGCCGCACCGTGGACGCGCTGTATCTCGGCGGCGTGTTCCCCTTCGCACGGCCGGGCCGCGGCCTGAACTGGCTCGGGGCCTTCTTCGACCGCCTCACCAGCGACCAGCAGCGGGTCAACGCCCTGACCGCGGCCGGGCTCGACGTGGAGGAGCTCGGCCGGGAACAGATCAAGCTCATCGTGCGCAACCGCCGCGAAGGCACCCGCGCCGCCGAGCGCTACTTCACGCAGATCTTCGAGGAGGGCGGCGGCCCGGCGCTGCGCGCGCCGGTGATCGCCGTGGTCGGCGAACGCGACCCGGCGGCCGAGTTCTACCAGGAACGTTACAAGGAGTGGCACTGCCTGTCAGAACAGACGGCGTGCGTCGTCCTCGACGAGGCCGGTCACTTCTTCCTGCGCTACCGCAACGAGGAGCTGGCCGAGATCGTCACCGGCATCCACCGCAAGCTCGCCTCCGGGCGTACGGAGGGGATGGAGCGGGACGACACCCGCACCTGGTGGCTGGAGGGCGTCTCGCGCAGGTCCCCGGAGGCCGGGGCCGAGACGGGAACGGCCCTGGACGGCACGGGCGGCACGGGCGCGGGGCAGGACCGAGCGGACGGCGTGAACGGCGCGGCGGAGACGCGGGTGCGCGTCGGCCCGCCGCCCAGCATGCGGCGCTTCCTCGTCGTCGCGGCCGGGCAGCTCGTCTCGATGACCGGGTCCGCGCTGACCGAGTTCGCCATCCCGCTGTGGATCTATCTCACCACCGGGTCGCTCGCCAGGTTCGCGCTGTTCTCCGTGCTCGGCCTGCTGCCCGGCATGCTCGTCGCCCCGCTGGCCGGCGCCATCGTCGACCGGTTCGACCGGCGCAAGGTCATGATGGCCGGGGACGCCGCCGCCGGCGGCACCCAGCTCATGCTGGGACTGCTGCTGTGGACCGGCAACCTCCAGGTCTGGCACATCTATCCGCTGCTGGTCTGCCTGTCCGTCGCGCTCACCTTCCAACGGCTCGCGTACGGCTCGGCGATCCCGCAGCTCGTGCCGAAACGGTTCCTCGGGCACGCCAACGGCGTCGTCCAGATGGCCACCGGCACCGCACAGCTCATCGTGCCGCTGATCGCGGTCGGGCTGATGGCGGCGATCGGGTTGGAGGGGATCCTCGTCATCGACGTGGCCAGCTACGTCGCCGCCACGCTGACCGTCGCGCTGATCCGCTTCCCGGCGACCATGGCCTGGAAGCGGCGCGAGAGCGTGCTCGCCGAGATGCTGGGCGGAATCCGCCACTCCTGGGGCAACCGGGGCTTCCGCGCGATGCTGTTCTACTTCGCGGTGCTGAACATCTTCCTGTCCCCGCTGTTCATGATGATCTCGCCGCTGGTGCTGTCGTTCGGCACGCTGGCCGAGGTCGGCCGGGTGTCGTTCGCGGGCGGGCTCGGCGCGTTCCTCGGCGGCCTGGCCATGGCCGCGTGGGGCGGGCCGCGCCGTAGGCGGCTGCTCGGCGTGCTGCTGTCGACGCTAGCGCTGTCGGTGTTCTGCCTGCTGACCGGGCTGCGCCCCGACCTGTTCCTCATCGCGGTCGGCGCGTTCGGCATGTCGCTGTGCCTCACCCTGCTGAACGGCGTCTACGCCACGATCATCCAGGTCAAGGTGCCGCAGCGGTTCCACGGCCGGGTCATCGCGCTCAACACGCTGGTCGCCTGGTCCACCCTGCCGATCGGGTTCGGCCTGGTCGCGCCGTACGGCGCGCAGGTGTTCGAGCCGCTGCTCGCCCCGGACGGGCCGCTCGCGAACACGGCGGGCGTGCTGCTCGGCACCGGCGCGGGACGCGGCATCGGCTTCATGTACGCCTGCTTCGCGGTGGCTATCGCGGTCATCGCGCTGGTCGCGCTGCGGGTCCGGGTGCTGCGCCGGTTCGACGTCGAGGTGCCCGACGCCCTGCCGGACGACATCGTCGGTTACCAGGCGCTGACCGAGCGCATCGCGGCCGCCCGTACGGAGGCCAAGACGGAAGCCCGGACAGGCGACACACGGGCGGACGACACCAGGGCAGGCCGCGAGCCCGAGAAGGAGCACGCATGACGGGGACGACGAGGACGACGAGGGCGCGCGGCGTGCCCACGCTCACCGTGCCGGAGCTGCTGCGGCTGCGCGCGGAGCAGGAGCCCGACGGCGTCGCGATGATCGTCGAGGGACACGGGGCGCTCACCTTCGCCGAATGGGACCACAGGTCGGCCGCGCTCGCCGCCGGGTTGGTCTCCCGGGGCGTCGCCCCGGGAGACCGGGTGGCGCTGCACTTCGGCAGCCGCGACTGGATCGACTTCGCGGTGGCGTTCTTCGGGGTACTCAAGGCGGGCGCGGTGGCCGTGCCGATGTCGGACCGGCTGGCCCCGGCCGAGCTGCGCTACATGGCCGGCCACTGCGCGGCGTCGGCGGTGCTGCTCGGCCGCGATCTGGCGGCGCCCGAGGGAGAGCACTGGAGCGCGACCCCGGCGGAGCTGGAGGCCGGTTTCGATCCGGAGACGGCGCCGGATATGCCGCGGGTGCGGCCCGGCGACCTGGCGCAGATCCTCTACACCTCCGGCACGACCGGGCGGCCCAAGGGGGTCGGCGCCAGCCACGCCAACCTCGCCTACGGGTGCGTCACGCAGCCCAAGCACCGCAGGTTCGCCCACTCGCGCCATCTGCTGCACGCCTTCCCGATCGGCACCAACGCCGGGCAGACCATGCTGATCAACGCGCTGGACGCCCGGCCGGCCGTGCTGACCCCGGCGAGGTTCACCCCCGGCCGGTTCGCCCGGCTGATCGAGACCTACCGCCCGGGAACCGTGTTCCTGGTGCCGTCCATGGCGATCGAGCTGCTCGACGCCGGGCTGCACGAGCGGCACGACATGTCCAGCGTGGTGCTGCTCGGGTCGGCGGCGGCCGCGCTTCCCCCCGCCCTGTCGGAACGGCTGTCGGCGGCCTTCCCGAACGCGACCGTGACGAACTACTACACGTCCACCGAGGCCGCCCCCGCCCAGACGATCATGATTTACGACCGTACGCGGCCGGCCGCGCTGGGGCGGCCCGCGTTCGGCGGCTCGCTGCGCATCACCGACGAGGAGGGCAACCCGCTCCCGCCCGGGGAGACCGGCGAGGTGTGGATGCGGTCGCCCACCGCCACCCGCTCCTACTACGGCGACGCCGAGGCCAGCGCCCGGTCGTTCCGCGACGGCTGGGTGCGCATGGGCGACGTCGGATACGTGGACGCCGACGGCTACCTCTACCTCGTCGACCGGGAGAGCGACGTGGTGAAGACCGGCGCGTTCAAGGTGTCCACGCTCCAGGTGGAGGCCGCGCTTCACGAGCACCCGGGCATCGCCGAGGCGGCCGTGTTCGGGCTCCCGCATCCGGTGCTGGGCTCCGTGCTGGGCGCCGCGATCGTGCCCAGGACGAAGCCGAGCACGGAAAGCCCCGGGTCGTCCGAGAGCCCCGGGTTGTCCGAGAGCCCCGGGTTGTCGGAGAGCCCCGGGTTGTCGGAGAGCCCCGGGTTGTCGGAGAGCGAGGTGCGCGCCTTCCTGATGGACCGGCTGGCCTGGCACGAGCTGCCCGAACGGGTCCTCGTGGTCGACAGCCTGCCCAGGAACCAGTCAGGCAAGGTCATCAAGAAGGAGCTGCCCGCGCTGCTGGGCGGCCTGAGCAGCACGACGGAAGGCGAGTGAGATGTCACCGACACTCATCGGCGAGGGGGAGCAGGCCTCCCTCGCACAGCACGGCATGTGGATAACGGAACGGATGGGCTGCGGGGGCCGGGTGTACCACATGCCGCTGGCCGTCCGTTTCGACGGCCCCCTCGACGTCGACCGGCTGCAGGCCGCCTGCCACGACGTCGTACGCGCGCATCCCCAGCTGGCAGCGGCCCTGGGGGAGCGGGACGGCGAGGTGCGCCTGGTGCCCGCCGCCGTGCCGCCGCCGATCGGCTTCGAGGACGCCTCCGGGTTCGAGGACGCGGGATACGAGGCGGGCGAGCTGGTCGACCGCGAGACGTCGCTTCCCCTGGACCTGGGCGCCGGACCGGCCGCCCGGTTCACCGTGTTCCGGCTCGCGCCGGAACGGCACCTGCTCGTCTTCGTCGCCCACCACGCCGTCTTCGACGGCATGTCGAAGGACATCCTGGTGCGCGACCTGGCCGCCGCGTACGCCGGGCGGCCGGTGCCCGCCCTTCCCCTGACGCACGGCGAGATCGCCGAGCGGGAGAACGCCCGGGTGGCCGAGCTGCTCGGCGAGGCCGCAGAGTTCTGGCGCGACCGCTGGAACGACCGGCAGGATCTGCGGCTCCCCGGGTTGTCCGGGGTCTCTATCCGCGCCGCTGCCGGTGAAGCCGTCGACTTCGCGCTGCCCGCCGATCTCGCCGTCGCCGCGGACAAGCTGGGCGTCACCCGGTTCGAGCTGGTGCTCGCCGCCGTGCACACCCTGCTCGCGGCGTACGGCAACGAGGACGCGGCGGTGGCCGTCGACCTGTCCACCCGGACCGAGGAGACGCGGGACCACATCGGCCTGTTCGTCAACGAGCTGCCGGTGCCCGCCCCCGCCCCGGCCGGGAGGTTCGCCGACTTCGCCCGCGCCGTACGCGACGAGCTGCGGGCCACGTACCGGTTCCGGCAGGTGCCGCTCGCGCGTGCCGTCGGCGGCGTGAGCCCGCGCACCGCGCTGACGCCGGTGTCGGTCAGCTACCGCAGGCGCGACGCGAGCGCGCCGGAGTTCCCCGGCGTCGCGGCGTCGGTGGAGTGGATGGCGTTCAACCAGGCGGTGCGCGGCACGCTGCACCTGCAGGTGGTGGACGCGCCGGACGGCGTCGCGGCCCGGCTGCAGTTCAACCCGCTCGTGCTGAGCCGATCCGGCTGCGAGAGCGTCGCCGAGCACCTGCTCGCGCTGCTGCGCGCGGTGGCCGCCGCCCCGGACGCCGACGTGGCCGACCTGCCCCTCCCTGCTGTGGTCGAGCCGTCCTTCGGCCGGGTCGAGGAGCCGTCCGCCTCGGCGCGGGGCGGAGCGGCGGACGCCGTGCCGTACGCCGCCGAAGTGGGCGAGATCTGGCGCGAGGTGCTCGGCATGCCGGAGATCGGCCCGGACGAGGACCTGTTCGACCTCGGCGGGCACTCGCTGTCGATCACCCAGATCATCGCGAAGGTGCGCGAGCGGATGGACGTGGAGCTGTCCTTCGACGTGTTCTTCGACGACCCGACGATCAACGGCATCGCGGCGGAGGTCGCCCGGCTGCGGGAGGAGGCGTGATGCGGGAGCGCGTGGCCGAACTTGTGGCGAAGGCGAGCGGCGGCGACCTGGCCGTCGCCGACATCCTGGCGGCGGAGTGCAGCCTGCCCGCGCTCGGCCTCACCTCGATCGCCTACCTGCGGCTGATCGACATGCTGGAGACCGAGTTCGACTGTGACGTCGACCTGGACGGCGGCCACCTCGACACGCTCGACGGCCTGGTCGAGCACATCGCGGGGCAGCGGAAGTGACCGCGAGCCCGCCGGCGCAGGTCACCGGCCTCACGCCGCTGCCGCCGCGCACCGTGGAGTTCCGCGGCGCGCGGGGCGGGCAGGCCGCGCTGACCTGGGGCCAGCAGGGGATCTGGCGCTCCACGCAGTGGCTGGACGACGGCGACCCCTACTTCAACCTGGCCTGGACCCTGCCGGTGACCGGCGCGGCCGGTCTGGACGCCGTGCTGCGCGCCGTGGGCCGTCTCGTCGAGCGGCACGAGACGCTGCGCACGGCGTTCGTCCGCGTCCGGGACGACGCCGGGGAGAACGGCGCCGGGGAGAACGGCGCCGGAGAGAACGACGCGGGAGAGAACGACGCCGGAGAGAACGAGGCCCGGGAAGACGACGGGACGGATGGCGAGAACACGGTTCGCGAGAGCACGGTTCGTGAGGACACGGTTCGTGAGGACACGGTTCGTGAGGACACGATCCAGAGGGTGAGCCGCGAGGGCCGGCTCACCGTCGGCGTGTACGAGGCGGCGGCCAAGCCGATGAGCGCGGCCAAGGCGCTGGCCGCCGAGCTGGCCGCCACCGGGTTCGACTACGCGGCCGAGCTGCCGATCCGGTGCGCGGTCGTCTGCCAGCGGGGCCGGCCGCGTGCGCTGGCGCTCGCGCTGTCGCATCTCGCGCTCGACGGCTGGTCGCTGAACATGGTGGCCGCGGAGTGGCCGCGGCTCGTCGCCGGGGAGGACCTGCCCGCCCCGAGCCGGCAGCCGCTCGACCAGGCGGCCTTCGAACGGTCGGACCCGCCGCCCGGCGGCCAGGCGCTGCGGCACTGGCGGACCGGTCTGGCGTCCGCTCCGCGTTCGATGTTCGACTTCCCGATGCGGGAGCCCGAGGAGCCGCGTTTCGTCCGGCACGGGATGGACTCCCCGGCGGCGGCCGTCGCCGCCGAGGCGCTCGCCGCCCGCCACGGTGTGACGACCTCCAGCGTGCTCACGGTCGCGAGCGCAGCGCTGCTGGCCGCCGTCACCGGGCACAGTACGGCGGCGCTGCAGCTCATCGTGTCGAACCGGCACCACCCGGGCATGGAGGCGATGGCCGGGCCCGCCGCCCAGGACGGGCTGTGCGTCATCGAGCTGGGGACCGGCACGTTCGCCGACGCGCTGCGGCACGGACACCGCAGGACCATGGCGACCTACCGGAACGGGCACTACGACCCCGCGCTCGTGCACGCCGCGTGGGACGCGGAGGCGTGGAGCCGCGGCGCCGACATCGACCTGGACGCGTTCTTCAACGACGTCAGGCAGGGGGGCCGCTGGCAGGGCCTGCCGGCGGCCGATCCCGGGGACGCCGCGGCGCTCGCCGCGCTGCGGAAGCGGACCCGCACGTTCTTCGTCGGCGCCTACTCGAAGGTCAAGGCGCGGATCTTCTTCGCCACCGGCCCGTCCCCGTCCACCTGCGAGTTCTACGTGCTGGTGGACACGGCGTTCCTGCCCGGCGACGTCGCCCTGCGGATGCTCACCGGCCTGGAGGAGCTGCTGGTCCGGGCGGTCTCCGAGGACGTGCCGCTGGACCAGGTGGCGAAGATCGCGGGCCTGGACCCGGTGGCGCGCCCCGCCGGATGGACGGCGATCGGCCACGACTGGGTGGACGTGCCGGAGACCGAGGCGCTGCTGCGTCGCGCGTGCGGCACCGACCTCGCCGCGGTCGTGATCGAGCACACCGCGGCGGACGCCGGAAACAGCGCCGCAGATGCCCCCGGAGACAGTGCCGCAGGCAGCGCCGGAGATGCGGACGGCGACAGTGCCGGAGGCGGCGCTGCAGACAAGGCCGGAGATGCGGCCGGAGACGGTGCCGGCGACAGCGCCGCGGACGGCACCGGAGATGCGGCTGGCGACGGTGCCGCAGGCAGCGCTGACGACAGGGACGGCGAGGGGGGCACGGCCCGGCTGACGGGGTATCTCGTCGCGCGTCCCGGGCTGGACACGCCCGAGGCCGTCCACGCCGCCGTGATGCGCGCCGCGGCAGGCCGGATCGACGTGCTCGCTCCCCACCACTACGTCCTGTGCGCCGCGCCGCCGGCCGGACCCGACGGCTGGCCCGCCTGTCCCCGCCGTGCCGAGGGCGGCGGCCGGGGCCCCGACATCAGCAATGACCGTCTTGGGAAGGTGACATGACCGACTCCCCGATGCTCGTGGTCGTCAACGACGAGGAGCAGTACTCCATATGGTGGAGCGACCGCGAACCGCCCGCCGGGTGGCGGGCCACGGGCTTCACGGGCACCCGGCAGGAATGCCTGGACCACATCGAGACCGTGTGGACCGACATGCGGCCCCTAAGCGCGCGCGACCCGGCGACGTCGGGCTCCCGGGACAGATGACCAGCGCGGAGCGCCGCGCCGCGCTGATCGAGAAGCTGGCCGGGCTGCCCCCCGAGCGGCGGGCGGCGCTGCTGCGCTCCCTCGGAGCCGCTCAGCGGGAGCCCGGCGGACAGGAGTGGCCGCTGTCGCCGGGCCAGGAGCGCCTGTGGTTCCTCAGCCGCTTCGACCCCGGCGACACCAGTTACAACACGCCCTGGTGCATGCGGCTGCGCGGGCCGCTCGACGTGGCCGCGCTGACCGCGGCGTTCACCCGGATCGTGGCGCGGCACGAGGTGCTGCGGACCCGCTTCCGGCTGCGCGGGGACGCGCCCGTGCAGGTCGTGCTGCCGCCGGGGCCGGTGCTGGTGGAGCGGCTCGCGGTGTCCGGCGAGGCGGACCTCGACGGGGTGCTGAAGGAGTTCGTCGAGCGCCCGTTCGATCTGGAGAACGCGCCTCCCCTGCGGGTCGGCCTTGCCGAGGCGGGTGAGGACGACGCGGTCGTGTGCATCGTCCTGCATCACATCGTGATGGACGGCTGGTCGCTCGACGTGCTCCTGCGCGAGCTCACGGAGTGTTACGCCGCCGGGCGTGAGGGACGTGAGCCCGAGCTGCCGGAGCTGCCCACGCAGTATCCCCGCTTCGCCGTACAGGAGAGGCAGCGGGACCACACGGCGGGCCTGGCCCACTGGACGAGCCGCCTGGCCGGTGCGCCCGCGCTGGACCTTCCTGCCGACCGTCCCCGCCCGGCCCGCTGGTCGGGGCGCGGCGGACGCGAGGAGCTGCTGCTGCCGCCGGACGAGATCACGCCGCTGGAGAAGGTGGCCAGGAAGCGGCGCTGCACGTCCTTCATGGCCCTGGTCGCCGCCTATCAGGCGACCCTCGCCCTGGCGTCGGGCCAGACCGACTTCTGCGTCGGCGTGCCGGTGGCCGGCCGGTCGCGCAGCGAGCTGGCTCCGCTGATCGGCTATTTCGGCAACACGATGGTGCTGCGTGCCGACCTGTCCGGCGACCCGTCGTTCCACGAGCTGCTCGACCGGGTGCGGGAGGCGACCCTGGCCGGGATGCGGCACGCGGAGGTGCCGTTCGAGCACGTGCTGGCCGCGCTGCGGGTGCCCCGCGACATCAGCAGGCCGCCGCTGTGCCAGGCCATGTTCAACCTGCACAACCTGCCCAAGGACGATCTGCTGGGGACCCGGATGGCCGACCTCGAACGCGAGGTCTACGTGGTCCCGCCCAGCCACACCAAGTCGGAGGTCTCGATGGACCTGTGGCGGGGCCCGGAGGGGCTGGGCGGCGTCTTCGACTACAGCAGCGATCTGTTCACGCCCGAGACCGCGCGCCGCCTCCTCGGCGGCTTCGCCGAGGTCGTACGGCGTGCCGGGGCCGACCCGGACCTCCCGCTGTCCGCGCTGGGCGGCCCGTTCCCGAAGTGAAAGGTGTGGAAAGTGAGTGACGCGGTGAGCGGCGTGACCTTCCCTGATACGGCGCTCGCGCTGATCCGCCGGTGGCGTGACGCGAGCCCCGACGCGGTCGCGGTGAGCGGCGCCGACGGCGTGCTGACCTATCGGGAGCTGTACGACAGGGTCGACCGGCTGGCCGCGCTGCTGCGCGCCCGCGGCGTCGGCCCCGAGGTTCCGGTGGGCCTGTGCCTGGAGCGCTGCCCCGGCATGGTCGTCGCCCTGCTCGCCGTGTGGCGGGCCGGCGGCGCGTACGTGCCGCTCGACCCGGGCTTCCCCGAAGAGCGGCTCCGGTTCATGCGGGAGGACGCGGGCATCCGGCTCGTGCTGGCCGGCCGGGGCGTCGAGTCGCGGCTGCTCGACGGCGTCCCCGACGTCGTCGAGCTCTCGCAGGACGGCGTTCCCCTGGCAGGCGGGGCGTCGGCTGACGGCGACGCGCCGGCCGACGGCCCGACGGGCGACCTGGCCTATCTCATGTACACCTCCGGTTCCACCGGCAGGCCCAAGGGCGTCGCCGTGCCGCACGGCGCGGTGGTCAACCTGCTGGAGTCCTTCGCCACCCTGCTGGAGCTCACGCCCCGGGACGCCTGGCTGGCGGTCACCACATTGTCGTTCGACATCTCGGTGCTGGAGCTCCTCCTGCCGCTGACCTGCGGCGCACGAGTCGTGGTCGCGTCCGGGCACGAGACGGCGGACGGCCGGGCCCTGCGGGCGCGTGCCGTGACCGAGGCCGTCACGATCATGCAGGCGACTCCGGCGAGCTGGCGCATCCTGCTCGAATCCGGCGGGGTTCCCGAGAACATCACGACCCGGTTGTGCGGCGGCGAGGCGCTGCCCCGCGACCTCGCCGACGCCCTCCTCGACGGCGGCGCCCGGCTCTGGAACGTGTACGGCCCGACCGAGACGACGGTCTGGTCGACGGCAGGGCGCGTCAGCCCGTCACCCGCCCCCATCGACCTCGGCGAGCCCATCGGCAACACGACCGTGCACATCCTCGGCCCCGGCGGGCGTCCCGTGCCGCCCGGCGAGGCCGGCGAGCTGCACATCGGCGGCGCCGGTCTGGCCAGGGGATATCGCGGCATGCCGGGCCAGACGGCCGCCAGGTTCCTGCCCGACCCGTTCTCCGGAGTGCCGGGGGCCCGCCTGTACGCCACGGGCGACCTCGCCAGGATCGAGAACGGCAGGCTCTGCTATCTCGGCCGGGCCGACCAGCAGGTGAAGGTGCGCGGGTTCCGGATCGAGCTCGGCGAGATCGAGAGCGTGCTGCGGGCCGCGCCCGAGGTCGCCGACGCCGCCGTCGGCGTCTGCGACGGCCCCGACGGGCTCCCGCGCCTGGTCGCCTACGTCGTACGCGCGACCGGGGAGGCCGGAGAGCAGGCGGAGCCCGGGGAGGCGGGGGAGGCCGGCCTGTGGCCGTCGCTGCGTGACCGGCTGCGCCGCGACGTGCCCGAATACATGGTGCCCGCGCACCTCGTGGTGCTGGACGCCCTGCCGCTCACCCCCAACGGCAAGCTCGACCGCAAATCCCTGCCCGTGCCCGAGTGGACCCGGGCGCGGAGCCGGCCGTACCGGCAGCCGTCCACCGCGCTGGAGGAGGACCTCGCGACGATGTGGGGGGAGGTGCTCGGCATCGCCGAGCCGGTCGGCGTCGACGACGACTTCTTCGAGCTCGGCGGGCACTCGCTGACCGCCACCCAGATCATCGCCAGGATCCAGGCGCGCTTCGCGACCAACGTGCCGATCGTGGTGCTGTTCGAGAACCCCACGGTGGCCGAGCTGGCGGCGGCGATGGACCGGCTCGACGACGACGACCTGGACCTCGCCGACATCGCCGCGCTCCGCGACGAGCTCGACGGCCTCAGTGCCGAGGACCTGGCGGCCGTGCTCGACGAGATGGCGTCGGACAAATGAGGGCGCCCCTGTCTCCGAGCCAGGAACGGCTCTGGCTGCTGCAGAGGCTCGACCCCGCCGACGCCTCCTACACCATGTACAACGTCCGCCGGCTGCGCGGACCCCTCGACGAGGCCGCCCTCGAAGGGGCCCTCGCCGACGTCGTGGCCCGCCACGAGGGCCTGCGCACCCGGTTCGAGGAGGAGGACGGCGTCCCCTGGGCGGTCGCCGAGCCGCCGGGGGCGGCGGGCACCGTCCCGCCGGTCCAGCGGATCCGGGCCGACGACGAGGAGCACGCCCGGCGGATCGTCGCCGAGCGGGTGAACGCGCCGTTCGACCTCGCCGAGGGCGTGCCGCTGCGCGTCGCGCTCATCACGATCGGCGCGCTCGACCATGTGCTGTGCGTCACGATGCACCACATCATCGGCGACGGCTGGTCGCTGGGGATCCTCTTCGACGACCTGGCGGAGTGCTACACCGCGCGCCTGCACGGGCGTGCGCCGAGCCTGGCGCCGCTGCCGGTCCAGCCGTCCGACTACGCCCGCTGGCAGCGCCGCCGCGCCGAGCGCGCGGTGCCGTACTGGCAGGAGCGGCTGGCCGACCCGCCGCCGCCCGACCTGCCCTGCGGCATGGGCAACGGGGGCAAGGGCCAGGGGGACTTCCAGGTCGTCCGGCTGGGCCGGGAGATCGCGGCCGAGCTCGACCGGCTCGCCCGCGAGAACAGGACCACGCTGTTCACCGTGCTCATGGCGGCCTACCAGGTGCTGCTCCACCGCCACACCGGCCACACCGACGTCCTCGTCGGCACGGCCGTGGCGGGCCGCGACCGGGTCGAGCTGGAGCCGATGATCGGCTATCTCTCGCAGACCGTCGTGCTGCGCGGAGACCTCGACGGCGACCCGTCGTTCACCGAGCTGCTGGCGCGCACCCGGCAGGAGGCGCTGACGGCGCTGAGCCGGCCCTCGGTGCCGTTCGAACGGATCGGGCATCCCGCCGAGGCGCTGATGCCGACCATGTTCATCCTGCACACCCAGGACCTGGGACTCAGCCGGGCGTTCGGCGACCTGTCCGTCGGCTACTTCCCGGACGGATATCGGCAGGTCAAGCTCGGCCTGTACGCCGAGGCGTGGTTCGAGGACGGCGAGATCGTCGTGTCGTTCGGCCACGACGGGTCCAGCGGGTCCCCGCACGAGGCGGAGGCCGTCCGCAGGCTCGCCGACCGTTTCCTGCTCCTGGTCGAATCGGCGGTGGCCGAGCCGCGCCGCCGGATCTCCGAGCTGCGCGTCTGGACCGGGGACGACGAGGCCGACATCCGGGCCATGGCCGGCGACGGCGCCGACACCGCCGGGGCCGCGGGTTCCGAGACGGTGCCCGAGATGATCGCGGAGGTCGTCCGGCGCACGCCGCACGCCGTCGCGGTGGTCTGCGGGGAGACCGAGGTCACCTACGGCGAACTGGACCGGCGGGCGGCACGGCTCGCCGCCGCGCTGCGGGCCCGGGGCGTGCGCCCCGGCGAGGTGGTCGGCGTCTGCCTGCCCCGCTCGGTCGAGGCGATCACCGCGTTGCTCGCCGTCTGGCGGGCCGGTGCGGCCTACCTGCCGTTCGAGCCGGAGGAGCCGGAGGAGCGGCTGGCCTTCTCGCTCGCGGACGCCGGGGCGACGCACGTGATCACGACCCGGGCGCTGCCCGCCGGGCTCACCGCCGTCGGCCCGCTGGCAGGCGAGGACGAGGCGGCCCTCGGCGACCGGGGCGAACCGCAGGAGACGCGCCCGGGCGACCTGGCCTACGTGATCTCCACCTCCGGCTCCACGGGCAGGCCCAAGGGCGTCGCCGTCGAGCACCGCGCCATCGCGGCCCGGATCCGGTGGATGCGGGAGGAGTACGGCCTGGCCCCCGGAGACCGCGTCGTCCAGTTCGCGTCGCTGAGTTTCGACACCCATCTCGAAGAGGTCTTCCCCACGCTCGCCGCCGGAGCGGCCCTGGTGCTGCTGCCCGGTGGGGCGGCGACGCTGCCCGACCTGCTGGCCGCCCCGGGCGGCGAGCGGGTCACGATGCTCGACCTGCCCACCGCCTACTGGCACCACCTGGTCGAGGAGATCGACCAGATCGCCTGGCCGCCCGCGCTCCGCCTGGTCGTCATCGGCGGCGAGCAGGCGTCCGGCGGCGCGGTGGCGCGGTGGCACGGCCGGTTCGGCGACCGTGTCCGCCTCGTGAACACCTACGGCCCGACCGAGGCGGCGGTCATCGCGACCGCCACCGACCTCGGCCCGACGCCGTACGGCAGGCCCCCGATCGGCCGGCCGGTCGGCGCGACGACGGTCCACGTGCTCGACGCGGCCGGGGCGCCGGTGCCGAAGGGCGTGATCGGCGAGCTGGTCATCGGCGGCGCCGGGGTGGCGCGCGGTTACCTGCGCCGCCCGGCGCTCACGGCCGCCGCCTTCGTCCCCGACCCGCTCGGGCCGCCCGGATCGCGGAGATACCGCACCGGCGACCGGGCGCGCTGGAACCAGGACGGCACGCTGGAGTTCCTCGGACGGCTCGACGGGCAGCTCAAGGTCCGCGGCTTCCGCATCGAGCCGGGCGAGGTCGAGGCGCGGCTGCTCGACCATCCGGGCGTCGGCCAGGCGTTCGTCACGGTCCACGCCGAGGAACTGGTCGCGTACGTCACCGGGACCGCGACCGGGGAGGAGCTGGCCGCGCACCTCGCGCGGACCCTGCCGCGCCACCTCGTGCCGACCGCCTGGGTCGTGCTCGACGCGCTGCCGCTCACCAGCCGCGGCAAGGTGGACCGCGCGGCCCTGCCCGCGCCGGTGCGGGCCTCGTCGGCCGGGCACGTCGCGCCCAGCACGGACGCGGAGCTGCTGGTGGCCGAGATCTGGTCGGAGCTGCTCGGCGTGGACACCATCGGCGTGAACGACGACTTCTTCACGCTGGGCGGGCACTCGCTGCTGGCCACGAGGATCGCGGCCCGGCTGCGCCGGGCGACCGGGGTGGAGGTCCCGGTCCGGACGATCTTCGAGCGGCGCACCGTGGCCGAGCTGGCGGTCGCGCTGGAGGACCTCCTGGTGGCCGAGCTGGAGGAGATATCGGACGAGGAGGCCGAGCGGCTGCTCTCGTCCGCCGACCTCTGACCGCGCGGCGGGCGTCCACGTCGTCCGGGCGCCCGCCGCACGTCCTGCGGGCGCCGGGTCGTCCGGTCAGGAGGCCGGCGCGTCCAGGTAGTCGCCGTGCTCCAGGTCGTCGAGCAGGCCCGGGTGGGCGGGCGACCAGCCGAGCAGCTCCCGCGTGTACGCGCTGGAGACGGGCCCGTCGAAGCCGTAGACGGTGGCCATGAACGGGCTGACGTAGTGCGTGGCGGCCTCCTGCGGGGTCAGCGAGACCGTGGGCACCCCCAGACCGCGGGCGATCGTCTCCGCGATGCTCCTCATCGTGACGCCGCTTTCCGCCACGCCGTGCAGCACGCTGCCCGCGGGCGCCTTCTCCAGCGCGAGCCGGAACAGGACGGCCGCGTCGAGCCGGTGCACCGCGGGCCACCGGTTGGCGCCGTCCCCGACGTACGCCGAGACGCCGGTCTTCCGCGCGGTGGCGATGAGCATGGGGATGAACCCGTGGTCGCGGGGACCGTGGACGGTGGGGGCCAGGCGGACCACGCTCGCGAGCACTCCCCGGGCGGCGAAGTCCAGGCAGGCCCGCTCACCCGCGATGCGGAAGCCCGCGATCCCGGCCGTGTCGGGCTCGTCCTTCTCGGTGGCCTCCCGGCCGGCGGGCATGACCAGGGTGCCGGAGGTGACGACGAACGGCTTGCCCGAGTGTTCCAGCGGCCGGCCGAGCGTCTCGATCGCGGTCCGGTCGCGTCTCATCATGTCGTCGAGGTCGGAGAAGTCGCCGCCGTAGGCCATGTGCAGGACTCCGTCGGCGGCCTCGGCCCCCCGGCGCAGACTGTCGAGATCGTCCAGAGAGCCGCGGTGGGGTGCGGCGCCCAGCGACTCCAGCCGGGCGGCGGCGGCGTCCGAGCGCGCGAGACCGGTGACGGTGTGACCGGCCGCGATGAGTTCGGCGACGACCGCGGGGCCGGTCTGGCCGGAACCGCCGGTGACGAAGACATGCATGTGACACTCTCCCACATAACGTCAGTGACTGGCACTAAGTAGCGCCAGTCGCTGACCTTACGTAGTGCCAGTGACTGGCGTCAAGTAGCGCCAGTGACTGACATATGCGGTATTCTCGGAGGGTGCCACGAAGCGGAGCAGAAGCGCGCCGCCGTCTTCAGCAGGCGGCCCTGGAGCTATATCGGGAACGCGGGTTCGACCAGACCACCACCGCCGAGATCGCCGCCAGGGCCGGCGTGAACGAGCGCACGTTCTTCCGGCACTTCCCGGACAAGCGCGAGGTGCTCTTCGACGGCGAAGCCGACCTGCGCGCCGCGCTGACACAGTCGGTGGCCGAGGCGCCTGATGACCTGCAGCCGCTCGAAATCCTGCTCCGCGCCTTCCGGAAGGCCGAAGGGATTCTCGAGGGCAACCGCCCGTTCGCCGAACCACGCCTGCGGGTCATCGCGGAGACGCCGGCACTGCGGGAACGCGATCTGGCCAAGGCCGCGTCGATGAGCGAGGCCCTGGCGGAGGCGCTGCGGCGGCGCGGCGTCCCCGACCGGCTGGCCGACCTGGCCGCGCAGACCGGCTGGGCCGCCTTTCACCATGCCATGCGGGACTGGATCGACGACCCCTCGCGGAGCCTGGACGCACATCTTCTCCAGGCCTTCGACGACCTGCGCGCCCTCTCCCTGACCGTCCCACCGGCACAGGCATCAACGCAGGCATCGGCGCTGGCGCAGGCGCGGCCCGGAGACTGACGTCACTGCCCCCCATGACCGCCGATCGCCCTGGCTCACGGCAGGGACCGCGCGAAGCTGTCCCGCGAAAACAGAACCGCCGCGCACCCCGGAGGGTGCGCGGCGGTCTCGTGGTCGCCGTCGCGCGTCAGGCGGAGGCGCGGATCACCAGGTGCGTGTCGAGGATGACGACCGGCTGCTCCAGCGGCTCGCCGTTGATCCGGGCGATCAGGAGCTGGACCATCTGCCGGCCCATCGCCTCGGTGGGCTGGTGCACGCTCGTGAGCTGCGGATCGGTGTGCAGCGCCACCTTGGAGTCCTCGAAGCCGATCACCGCGACGTCGTCGGGCACGCTCAGGCCCTGCTCCTTCAGCACCCGCAGGGCGCCGACCGCCATCGGGTCGGAGGCCGTGAACACGGCGTCCAGATCGGGGTGACGGGCGAGCAGATCGCGCATGCCCGCCTCCCCGCTCTCCTCGGAGAAGTCGCCGTACGCGACCCGCTCGGTCATCCCGGTGGCCAGCAGCGCGTCGCGGTATCCGGCGAGACGGTCGACACCCACGCCCATGTCCTGCGGACCGGCGATGGTGGCGATCTTGGTACGGCCCTTGGAGAGCAGATACTTGACCGCCTGCCGGGCGCCGGCCCGGTTGTCCATGTCGACGAAGCTGTACGGGTTGAGCCCGACCGGGCGGCCACCGAGCACGGTCGGCACGCCCAGCTCCTCCAGCCGTCCCGGCAGGGGGTCGGCACCGTGCACCGAGGTGAGCAGCACGCCGTCGACGTGCTGGCCGGTCAGGTAGTGCTCCAGCCGGTCGTGCTCGGCACGGTTCTGCGCCATCGTGAGGATGAGCTGGAGGCCGGTCTCCGCCAGGGCGGAGCCGATGCCGCGGATCAGCCCGGCGAAGTACGGCTCGTCGAAGACACGCTGCTCCGACTCCGACACCACCAGAGCGATGGTGTCGGTCCGGTTGGTCACGAGGGTGCGCGCCGCCCGGTTGGGCACGTAGCCGAGCTCCTGAATCGCCAGTAACACCGCGTCGCGGGCACGGTCGCTCACCTTGGGCGAGCCGTTGATGACCCGCGACACGGTGCCGCGACCGACCCCGGCGCGCGCGGCGACCGCTTCCAGAGTCGGCCGGCCTCCGGAACGGCGGTCCCCGTTCATCTATACTGCCCCCTTATCGAGTCTGCGCTTATTGTGCCCGACCCAGCAGGCCGCCGTGTCTGATGGTGTCGGCATACCACAAAGCGCTTGATTTCATGGTCCTCGCCTGGGTCTCGTAGTCGACGTACACGAGACCGAAGCGCTTGCCGTAGCCCCAGGCCCACTCGAAGTTGTCCATCAGGGACCAGGCGAAGTAGCCCTGGAGCGGGATGCCCGACTCGATGGCCGTGTGGCAGGTCCTCAGGTGGGCCTCGATGTAGGCCACCCGCTCGGGGTCGTGGACGGTGCCGTCCTCGCCGATCACGTCGTCGTAGGCCGCGCCGTTCTCGGAGATGTAGAGCGGGATCCGGGGGTACTCGTCGGAGATCCGCCGCAGCATCTCCAGCAGGCCGCTGTCGTCGACCTCCCAGCCCATCGAGGTGACCGGGCGGCCGCCGTTGACGAAGCCCACGTGCTCGCTGCCGATCCACGGAGACCCGGAGTCCGTCGGCGCGGCGGCCGCGGAGGCGGCGCCGCCGGGCGCGCCCGAGACGGTGAAGCGGCTGTAGTAGTTGATCAGCAGCATGTCGATCGGGGCCGCGATCGTGGCGAGGTCGCCGTCGTGGATGAACTCCATGTCGGACAGGCTGCTCAGGTCGGCCAGCACGTCCTCCGGGTAGGAGCCCTTGAGCAGCGCGTCCAGGAAGAAGCGGTTCTGCAGCCCGTCGATGCGGCGGGCGGCGTCCTGGTCGGCCTCGCTGTTCGTGGCGGGCGTGACCGGATAGACGTTGACGCAGCCGCCGATCAGCGAGTCGGGGTTCTGCGCCCGCATCGCCTGGACGGCCAGGCCGTGCGCGAGGTTGAGGTGGTGCGCGGCGCGCAGCGCGGCGGCCGGCTCGCGCCGTCCGGGGGCGTGCTCGCCCGAGGCGTAGCCGAGGAACGCGGCGCACCAGGGCTCGTTGACCGTGCTCCAGTTCTTGACCCGGTCGCCGAGCTCGGCGTGCACGGTCGCGGCGAAGTCGGCGAAGCGCTTCGACGTGTCGCGCGACGGCCACCCGCCCGCGTCTTCGAGTGCCTGGGGGAGATCCCAGTGATAGAGCGTCAGCCACGGGTCGATGCCGTAGCTGAGCAGCTCGTCGACGAGCCTCTTGTAGAAGTCGAGGCCCTTGCTGTTGTACGCGCCGGAGCCGTCGGGCTGGATCCGCGGCCAGGAGACGGAGAACCGGTAGGCCGTGAGGCCGAGGTCCGCCATCAGCTTGACGTCCTCGCGATACCGGTTGAAGTGGTCGATGGCGATCTCGGCGGTGTCGCCGCCGACGATACGCCCGTCCTGACTACAGAAGGTGTCCCAGATGGAGCGTCCCCGCCCGTCGGCGGTGAGAGCGCCTTCGATTTGGTAAGCGGAGGTGGCGGCGCCCCAGACGAACCCGGTGGGGAACATCACGCTGGGGGCCTCTGCCTCGGGACGTGTGCCTTGCGTTGTCACGCCTTGACCGCACCTTCCATGAGTCCGCCGATGATCTGTCGGCCGAACGCGATGAAAACGACGATGAGCGGGAGGATCGACATGAGCGTGCCGCTGAAGATCAGCACGTAGTCCGTCCCGTACTTCGCGTTGAGCGAGTTGATGGCGACCTGGACCGTCGGGTTGTCCGGCGTCAGCACGATCAACGGCCACATGAAGTCGTTCCAGATCAGCATGAACGTGTTGATGCCCAGCACCGCCATGCCCGGCCGTACGGCCGGCAGGACGACGTTCCACCAGATCCGCAGGGTGGAGGCGCCGTCGACGCGGGCGGCCTCGACCAGCTCGTTGGGCACGGCCTGCTGGGTGTACTGCGTCATGAGGAAGACGCCGAAACCGTTGAGCAGGTACGGCAGGATCACAGCCTTGATCGAGCCGACCCATTCGAGGCTGACCATGAGCCGATAGAGGGGGACGATGCCCATCTGCTGCAGCGGGACCATCATGGTCAGCAGCACCAGCAGCAGCAGGACCTTGCCGCCCTTGAAGTTCAGCCGGGCGAACGCGAAGCCGGCGAACGTCGAGATCACCACCACCGAGACCGTCACCGTGCAGGCGATGATCAGGGAGTTGGTGAGACCGGTCAGGTAGTGCGCGTCGGGGTTGGACAGCACGCGCTGGATGTTCTCCCCGAGCTTGCCGCCGGGCAGGAACGGCGGCGGCATGTCGGTCGCCTCGGTGTTGGTGCGCGAGGCGATGACGATCATGTAGTACAGCGGGAACGCCGAGATGATGATCGTGACCGCGAGGATGAGCCTCGTCATCGGCGTGGCGTTCCAGAGGCCGGCGGTACCTCCCGGCGCCTTGGCGCGGCGCCGCCGCGTGGTGGCGGGCGCGGAGAGCGTGGTCACTTGTTGCCCCCGATCCGGCGGATGAGCAGGAAGTTGATGGCCGATCCGATGAGGATGAGCAGGAACAGCAGCCAGGCGGCCGCGGAGGCGTAGCCGTAGTCGAACTCGCGGAAGCCCTGCTCGAAGATGAACATCGACACGGTCTGGAACTGGCTGTTGGTGCCGCCGTGGACGTTGCCGTTGTAGAACGTGGTCGGCTCGGAGAACAGCGTGAGGCCGCCGATGGTGGAGTTCAGGACCACGAAGATCATCGTGGGCCGGAGCATCGGGATCGTGATCTGCCAGAACTGGCGCCGCCGCGACGCGCCGTCGATCGACGCCGCCTCGTAGAGGTCCTTCGGGATCGTCTGCATGCCGGCCAGGAAGATGATCGCGTTGTAGCCGGTCCAGCGCCAGTCGATCATGGTCGCGATGGCGAGCCAGGAGGGGAGACGCTCGGCCTTCCAGTCGATGGGATCGACCCCGAACCAGCCCAGAACCCAGTTGATCACGCCCCAGTCGCGCCCGTAGAGCTGGGTGAAGACGACCGCCACCGCGACGACAGAGGTGACCAGGGGGAGCAGGACGCCCAGCCGGACGAACAGCTGCGCCTTGATCCGCTTGTTCAGCGCGTTGGCCAGCATCAGGGCCAGCAGCATCTGCGGAACCGTCGCGATGATGAACATCGCGAGGGTGTTGACGACCGCCCTCCAGAAGGCGGCGTCGTCGAGCATGGCGGCGTAGTTGCCGAGACCCGTCCACTCGACCGTGCCGGTGAGGTCGTAGTCGAAGAACGAGTAGTAAAGGGTGAAGCCCAGCGGGAAGAGCCCGAAGATCAGGAAGAGCAGGTAGTAGGGAGAGACCAGGAGGTACGGCGCGGCCTTGAGGTCCAGCCAGGTCATGAAGGACCGGCCCGGTCTCGACCGGACATGCTTCCGATTGGGCGGCATCGGTGCCCGGGTGGGTTGCCCGGCGTCGACGTGCAGGCTCATAAGTTACCTTTCGGGTGAAAGCAGGCGACCGGCCCGCCGGCGGGGGTGCCGCTGCGGCGGACCGGTGCTCACCTGGCGGGCGTGATCAGCCCGCGGCCTTCACGGCGTCGTCGACGAGCTTCTTCCAGCCGTCGGCGTACGGCACGGAGCCGTCGTCGATGGCGGAGACGACCGACTCGATGGCGTTCTTGACCTGGGCGTGCTTCACACCGAGGAAGACCGGCTGGAGCGCGGAGGCCGACTTGGCGAAGATCTCACCGACGGGGGCGTCGTTGAAGTACTCGTTCTTCGCGCCCTGGACGGCCGGGTCCTGCTGCGCCTGGATGTTGGACGGCATGTTGCCGGCGTAGGTGAAGACGCTGACCTCGGCCTCCTTGCCGGTCAGGTAGTCGAGGACCTGCGCCGCCTCCTTGGGGTGCTTCGACTGCTTCGGCACGGCGAGCCAGGAGCCGCCCCAGTTGCCACCGTCGCCGGGCACCGCCGCGACGTCCCACTTGCCCTTGAAGTCCGGTCCGGCGCCGCCGTCGCCGCTGACCGCGCCGAGCATCCACGACGGGCAGCCGAGGGTGGCGAACTGCGACTTCTTCATGCCGGTGTTCCACTCCGGCGTGAAGTTGCGCAGCTTGGCCGTGAGGCCCTCCTGGCTGATCCTCTGGGCGAAGTCGTACGCCGTCTTGACCGCCGGGTTCTTGTCGACGATCAGGTTGTTGTCCTTGTCGAAGTAGGAGACGTTGCCGTTCTTGGCGGCCTCCTGCACCAGGACCACGTTGTAGAGCGTGTTGGTGCCGTCGACGAACTTCGTGTCCTTGATCTTGTCCTGGAACTTGTGGGCGACCTTGATGAAGTCGTCCCACGTCGGCCAGAGCTTGCTGACCTCGTCACGGTCGGAGGGCAGGCCCGCCTTCTCGAACAGGTCACGGCGGTAGCACAGGCTCATGCCGCCGACGTCGGTGCCGAGGCCGAACAGCTTGCCGTCGGCGGTGACGCCGTTCTCCCACTTCCAGGCGGCGAAGTCGCCCTTGCGGTTCTGCAGGCCGAACTCGCCCAGGTCGGCCCACCACTCGGGGTGCGCCTTGGCGAGACCCATGCCGCCCTCGTCGATGCCGACGACGTCACCGGCGCCCGCGCCGGACTGCAGCCACTGGATCATCTGCGGCCAGTAGACCTGCTCGAACTGGTCGGTCAGGTTGTCGTACTTGATCTGGATGTCCTTGTGCTCGGCGTTCCACTTGTCGACGGCTTCCTTGTAGCCGAAGTTCTTGCCGCCGCCGAACGTCTGGAGCGTGATGGTGACGGGACCGGCCGCCGCCGAGGACCCGCCGCCCGACGCCGTGCCGGTGCTGTCGTCCGACCCGCAGGCGGCGGCGCCGAGAGCCAGCGCCGCCACCGCGGCGACCGCGAGCAGCCTGCCGCGGCGCGAGTGTGCAATCATTCCGGACCCCTCTCAGGTGGTATCCCGAATCGTCTGTGGGAGTGCATCCCAGGCCGGTCCCCGATCTCACGGCCCGCGATCGATGGTTGTGCTCGGTGCTCCCGCCCTGTGCCGAGCACGTTGGGAGCGCTCCCACGAAGGGTCCTCTATGAGCAACCGAGGCGTCAATATGCCGAAACCTAACTGTTACTCCCAGGGTGGTTAGAGCTGGTCAATGGGACATACTAGGACATACCACGCTTGGGAGCGCTCCCATATCCATATGGGCAGAAATGAATAGCGGACGCCCCCAACGTGCCGGGGCGTCCGCCCTTATCCGTTCCGCCGCCTCACCCGCCGGGGGCGCCCGCCGTGCCCACGGACACTCCGCCGCTCACCGAGACACCTGTGCCCGAAATCACAGGACCCGCGGCGTCCGCCAGCCGGCAGACCGGTCCCGAGCAGGCCCGCAGCAGCGTGAGCCGGGCCGACAGCGCCGTGATCAGGCCCGGGTCGGCCGTCGCCGCGAGGTTGTGCAGCTCCGCCGGGTCGGCGCGCAGGTCGTAGAGCTGCCGCTCCCCGGTCTCGTACTCCACGTACGCGTATCGGTCGTTCCGCAGCATCGCGTACGTGGGAGGCGAGTGCGGCGAGTAGGAGGGATGGTAGAACTCGGTGAGCACGGCGTCGCGCCAGGGGACGGCCTGCCCGCGCAGGAGCGGGACGAGCGAGCGGCCCTCGGCCGTGGGCGGGACCACGGCCCCGCCCAGCTCGGCGAACGTGGGCGCGAGGTCCACCGTCGAGGTGAGCCGGTCGATCACGCCCCCGGCCGGCACGCCCGGGCCGCGCACCACCATCGGCACCCGGATGTCCTCCTCGAAGGGCGTGGTCTTGCCCGGCCGCAACCGGTGCTGGCCCAGGTGGAAGCCGTTGTCGGAGGTGAAGAAGATGTAGGTGTCGTCGAGGCGGCCCGCCCGGCTCAGCGCCTCGACCAGCGCGCCCACCATGTCGTCCACGCCGAGCATGGCGCGCAGCCGGTCGCGGTGGACGCGGTCGATCCTGCGGATGTCGGCGGCCGACAGCGGCGTGCGCTCACGCAGCCAGCCGGGCTCGGCGGACACGTCGGCCTGGTCGAACGACGCGGTCCGGGGCGCCTGCTCCCCGGCGAAGGCGGCGGCGTGACGCGGCGCGTGGTGCGCGGGCAGGTGCGGCGCCACCGGGGCGAGGTAGAGGAAGAACGGGGCGTCCCCCCGCGTGGTGTCGGTCGCGAACGCCGTGGCCTTGGCGCTCAGCACGTCCTCCAGGTAGTCCTCGGGGGCGTGGCCGTAGCGCCGGATCACACCGTTCTCGTTGAGCGCGTAGCCGTACTCCTGGTAGAGCCGGGTGACCGGAACGTGCCACTCGTCCCAGCCGGGCGGGATGTAGGTGCGCGGCGCGCCCTCGGGATAGTTGTTGAGATATTTGCCCATGAGCGCGGTGCGGTAGCCCGCGTCGTGCATCCACGTCCCGAGGGTGGACGCCTCCAGTGGCCGGAACTTCGGGAATCCGCCGGTCGGCGACCGGTTGCTGTCCACGTGGTGGCTGTGCATGTACTGCGAGCGCAGGATGGACGAGCGGGAGGGGCAGCACCAGGGATTGGTGACGAAGAAGCGGGACAGCGTGGTGCCCTGGCGCACCAGCAGGTTGGTGATGTTGGGGAACCGGCTCAGGTCGGCCGCGTCCAGGTCGTCGGTGAGGATGAGCACGATGTTGGGCCGTTGGGCCGCGAGCGCGAGCGCGAGTGCGGGGGCGGGCGCGCGGGACGCGCCGGTGAGCCCGAGGCACAGCAGGAGCGCCGCGGCGAGCCCGGCCCACAGCTTTCTCGATGGTCGTGGTTGGGGCACGGCAGCAATCATTGCCACGCGTTCGCCTGGGGAAACGTACGCAACGTGATCGCGTGACCGCGGCGCGTCCCGGTTCATGGAAAAATCTGGTCGATCCTCCCTGCCTCAGCCGACCACGGCGGGGTCGGGGCCGAGACGGCGACCCTCGTCGAGGCCGTTGATGGTGGCCATGTCCTCCGGGCTCAGCGCGAAGTCGAAGACGTCGATGTTCTCCCTGATGCGCGACGGCGTCACCGACTTCGGGATCACCACGTTGCCGAGCTGGATGTGCCAGCGCAGCACCACCTGCGCCGGCGTCTTGCCATACTTCGCGCCGATCTCGGCGAGGACGGGCAGATCGAGCAGGCCCTTCCCCTGGCCGAGGGGGCTCCACGCCTCGGTGACGATGCCGCGTTCGGCGTGGAAGCCGCGCAGCTCCCGCTGGGCGAACAGCGGGTGCAGCTCGACCTGGTTCACGGCGGGGGTCACCGTGGCCTCGGCGAGCAGGCGCTCCAGCGTGTCCACCCCGAAGTTGGACACCCCGATCGCCCGCACCCGTCCGTCGGCGTACAGCTTCTCCAGGGCCTTCCACGTCTCGACGTACTTGCCGCGCCGGGGCGCGGGCCAGTGGATCAGGTAGAGATCGAGGGTCTCCAGGCCGAGCCGCCGCATGCTCTCGTCGAAGGCGCGCAGCGCCTCGTCGTGGCCCTGCTGGTCGTTCCACAGCTTGGTGGTGACGAACAGCTCCTCGCGAGGGACGCCCGAGGCGCGCAGGGCGCGGCCGACACCCTCCTCGTTGCCGTACAGCGTGGCGGTGTCGATGCTGCGGTAGCCGGATTCGATGGCGGTCGTCACGGCCTTCTCGGCCTCGTCGTCGGTCATCCGCCACACCCCCAGGCCGAGCTGAGGCATCCGCACGCCGTTGTTGAGAGTGATCGCGTTCATGCGTCCCATGCTGCCGTAACGCGCCGAGGCGATCCCTTCGGGGTCTGTTCACCGTGCGTTCCCGTCCCCGTCGTGTCGGGCGGCTAGGTTGAGCGCGTCGTGAACGTTTCTTTACGGGGCGTGGAGAACGAGGGACGGCGCCACGCCGCCGAGCAGGGGCAGGCCGTCGCGTGGGTGGAGTCCCCCCTGCAGTTGCTGTGCGCCGTCGAGGCGCACCACGCGGGGCTCCTCGGGCCCGTCACCACCGTGGTGCCGCGGGCCGGGCTGCCGGCCCTGCGGCTGACCCTCCGCGAACTCGACCGGCTCGGGTTGCCCGAGGGGCTGAGGGTCGCCGAGCCGGCCGCGCGGGCTCCCCGGCCCGGCCGCGTCTGGGCGGTGGGCGACGCCTTCTCCGGGCGCGTCCAGCTCGCCCTCGTCACCGCGCTCCCCGGCCGCACGGTGCTGGTGGACGACGGGCTGGCCACGATCCGCCTGCTCGAACTGCTGGTCGCGCGCGGCCCGCTGCTGCGCGCCCGCGGAACCCCCGGCCTCGGCCGCAAGGTGCTCGCCACGGCCGCCGGGTTGCGCCTGCGCACCCGCAGGCCCACGGTGTTCACCGCGCTCCCGGTGCCCGCCGGCCTCGCGGCCGCGGTGGAGGGCACGGGCGCCCGGCTCGTACGGCACGACTTCGCCTGGCTGCGCGCCCAGCCCGCCCACCGGCCGCCGCCGGAGCGCACCGTCGTGCTCGGCACCTCGCTCGTACGCAACGGGCTCATCCACCGCGACCGCTACCTGCGCTGGCTGGAGCGGATCGACGAGCCCGTCGCGTACTTCCCCCACCGGCGCGAGGACCCCAGGGACCTCGACCGGGTGCGCGGGATCGCCGGACTGACCGTGTACGACACCGGGGCGCCCGCCGAGATGACGCTGCGCGACCTGCGGCCGGACCAGCGGGTGCTGAGCCTGCCGTCCACCGCGGTGACCTCGCTGCGCGTCCTGCTGTCGGCCCGGGGCGTACGGGTGGAGACCGTCGACGTGCCGGACGACTGGTGGACGGCGTCGGCCGTCCCGTCGCTGCGCTCCCACCTCCAGCTCTTCGCGCACGAACCTCAGCCCCACCTGCACGATCCCGGAAAGGTCGTTCCTTGACCCGTCTGCTCGCCGTGGCCGACTCCGACTCGTATCTCAAGTGGGCCGCGGGCCTGCTGGACGCGACTCCGGAGGACTGGGTCACTGACATGGCCGTCGTCCGCACGCCCATCACCCCCTCCGCGGCGCAGATCGCCGCCGCGGTGAGCGGCACCCGCGCGCAGGGCGAGGGGCTTCCCCAGGTGCTGGCGGCGCGGCAGCTGCGCCGGGCCGCCGAACGGTTCCGGCCCGACGCCGTGCTGCTGGCCTGCACCGGGCCGGTGGTGGACGCGCTGGCGGCCGAGACGCTGGCCGGGCTGCGGCCCCGGCCGGTGCTGGTGTCGGGGCTGCCCGGCATCTCGGTGCCCGCGACGGAGAAGGCCTGGCTCTTCCGCAGCGGCTGCGATCTGTTCGTCGTGCACAGCGGCCGGGAGGTCGCCGAGTTCTCCGAGATCGGCGCGCGGCTCGGCGGGGGAGGGGCGGTGGCGCTGGCCCGCCTGCCCTACCTCGATCTCCTGGCTCGCGGCCCGGCCGCGCGGACCCCCGACGGCGTACGCGACCGCGTCGTTTTCGCGACCCAGGCCAAGGTGCCCAGGCGGCGCGAGGAGCGGGAGCGGATCCTGCTCGCCCTGGCCGAGCTCGGCAAGGCCAGGCCCGACCTCGACGTGGTGGTCAAGCTGCGGGCCCGCGACGACGAACGGCAGACGCACAACGAACGGCACCACTACGAGCGGCTGTGGACCGTGATGGAGGCCGAGGGCCGGGTGCCCGCGGGCGCCGTGCGCTTCGCCGCCGGGCCGATGCACGAGCATCTGAGCCGCGCCGCCGGGTTCGTCACGGTCAGCTCGACGGCCGCGCTGGAGGCGATCGCCGGTCACGTGCCGCTGCTCGTGCTGTCGGACTTCGGGGTCAGCGCGGAGATGATCAACCTGGTGTTCGATGGCAGCGGCTGCCTGGGCACGCTCGACGACCTGGTCAAGGCGGACTTCCGGGTCCCTGCCGGGGAGTGGTGCCGGGCCAACTACTTCCACGACCCCTCGGCCGGCGACTGGACCGGCCGCGTCGCCGCGCTGGTCGCCGCGGCCCGCGCGGGGACGCTGGAGCCGGCCCGCTCGCTCCTCGACGGTCCCGGGCACGCCGCCGCCCGCCGCCGCGCCCGGCTGCGCCTGGAGGTGCCGCCCAAGGTCCTGCGGTACGGCTACCGCGCCAGGCGCCGCATGCGCCGCGTCCTCAAGGCGCTGTAGACGATCACAGCGGGAGCGTCGCGGTGAGCAGCCCGGCGGCCTTGCGGACGTCGGCGTCCAGCGGCCGGTCGGGATCGGCCGCGGGGATCGCCTCGGCCAGGGTGTCGAGGAGCGCGGCGCAGCCCGAAGCCGTGGGGCGGCGGGCGCCGACATGCGCCGCCTGCCGCAACCCCACCGCCAGCGACCCGCAGAGCAGGCGCAGCAGTCCGGCCATGTCGTAGGCGCGCAGGGCGGCCTGAGTGCCGAACGGCACCACGTCCTGGTTGTGCAGGTTGGTCGGCAGGCTCTGCATACTGGCGGGCACGGCGGCGCGGCGGAGCTCGGCGACGAACGCGGGCGTGGCGAGCTGCACCCCCTGCATCCCGTGCTGACGGCCGGGCCCGGCGGCGAGCATGGGGGGCAGACCGCCGTTGCGGGCCGGATCGACGAGGAGGTCGAGCTGCCGCTCGGCGAGGTTGCCGAGCTGAGCGGTGACCATCGCCAGGACGTCGGCGGCGAACGCGGCCGGCTGCCCGAAGAAGTTGCCGCCGTGCACGACCAGGTCGTCGTCGGGGAAGAACAGCGGGTTGTCGCTGACACTGGACAGGTCGGCCGCGACGACACCGTCCACGTAGCGCAGTGCGTCCTCGGCGGCGCCGAGCAGTTGCGGGGAGCAGCGGATGCTGTACGGCTCCTGCAGCGGACGCGTGCCGGAGGGGACGGTCCCGGCGAGGATCTTGCGCATGCCGTCGGCGACGTCGATCGCGCCGGGATGGCCGTAGGCGCCGAGCAGGCGCGGGTGGAGGAAGCCCGGGTCGCAGCCGAGCAGATCGGCCAGCAGGCAGGTGAGCGCCCGCAGCGCGCGGTGCGAGGACCGGACGCTGTCCAGGGCCAGGGCGGTCGCGGCGGTGGTGAGGGAGGTGCCGTTGACGAGCGCGAGCGCGTCCCGGCCGTCGAGCGTCAACGGGGTCAGCCCGGCATGGCGCAGCGCCTCGGCCGCGGGCATCCGCGAACCGTCGAGATACGCCTGTCCCCGGCCGCGCAGCGCCTGGGCGGCGTAGGCGAGCGGGATCAGGTCCCCGCTCGCGCCGACCGACCCGTAGCGTGGGATCGCCGGGACGAACGTCGTCGCGAACATCGCGGCGAGCCCGTCGACCACGTGTGCGGACACGCCGGACGCCCCCTGGGCGAGCGACCACGTGCGCACGAGGATCGCGGCCCGGCTCACCTCGTGGGGCAGATCCGGCCCCTGCCCGGCGCCGAGGTGGGCCAGGGTGTTGTCACACTGGTCCGCTTCATCCTCCCGGCCGGCGAACCCGACGAGGGCGCCGAATCCGGTGGTCGCGCCGTAGACCGGACGTTCCTCCTCCCGTACGTCGCGGAGGAAGCCACGGCCGCGCTCGACGCGGTCACGGACGGACGCGTCGACCACGACGGACACCGGTGCCGCGGCGCGGCGCAGGTCGGCTGAGCGCAGCGGAGCGCTGAGGTCGATGATGCCTTCGACGACGGGCATGTCCGGACTGTAGGCAGCCGATTCTCAGAAACCTATGAGAATCGGCTGCCTACAGTCCGGCTCATGGCGCATGACTACCTGATCATCGGGGCCGGGCCGGCCGGGCTGCAGCTCGCCGCGGAGCTCGAACGCGGCGGTCACGACTATGTCGTCCTGGAGCGCGGAGCCGGCCCGGGCACCTTCTTCACCCGGTTCCCGCGGCACCGCAAGCTGATCTCCATCAACAAGGTGCACACGGGGTACGACGACCCGGAGCTGCGGCTGCGGATGGACTGGAACTCGCTGCTGAGCGACGATCCCGGCCTGCTGTTCACCCGCTACAGCGACAGGTACTTCCCGCAGGCCGACGACCTCGTGCGTTACCTGTCCGACTACGCGGCGGCGACCGGCGTCCGGGCGCACTACGGCGTCGACGTCTTCCGGATCGGCCGGGACGACAACGGGTTCACCGCCACCGACCGCAACGGGCGCGCGTGGCGGGGGCGGCGGCTGGTCGTGGCCACCGGAGTCTCCCAGCTCTACGTCCCGCCGATCCCGGGCATCGAACTCGCCGAACGCTACGACACGTTCGAGACCGACCCGCGGTCCTTCGCCGACCAGCGGGTCCTGGTGATCGGCAAGGGCAACTCGGGGTTCGAGACCGCCGACGCGCTCATGGAGCACGCCGCGGTCATCCACGTCGCCGGGCCCCACTCCATCAGGATGGCCTGGCAGTCGCACTACGTCGGGCACCTGCGGGCGGTGAACAACAACTTCCTCGACAGCTACCAGCTGAAGTCCCAGAACTCGGTGCTCGACGGCACGGTGGAGAGCATCGAACGCCGTGCCGACGGCCGCTACCGGGTGATGTTCCGCTATGCCCGCACCGTGGAGGCGCTGCGCGAGCTGTTCTACGACCGGGTGATCGTGTGCACCGGCTTCCGGTTCGACGCCTCGATCTTCGACGACGGGTGCCGGCCCGCGCTGGTCATCGACGACCGTTTCCCCGAGCAGACCCCCGCGTACGAGTCCGTCAACGTGCCTGATCTGTACTTCGCCGGCACGCTCACGCAGCAACGCGATTTCAAGAAGGCCACCAGCGGGTTCATCCACGGTTTCCGGTACGGGGTGCGCGCGCTCTACCGGATCCTGACCACCCGTTATCACGGCGGGACCTGGCCGGCCGAGCGGGTCGAGCCCACGCCCGACGCGATCGCCGACGCGATCATCGCCAGGGTCAACCGCTCGTCGGCGCTGTGGCAGCAGTTCGGGGTGCTCGGCGACGTCGTCAGCGTGTCCGGAGCCACCGCGCTGTACCAGGAGGAGGTCCCGGTGGCGTACGTCGCGGACGGCGGCCTCGGACGCGCCCCGCACACGTTCGTCGTCACCCTGGAGTACGGCCCGCACCACGACGCCGTCGACCCCTTCGACGTCTCGATCCCCAGGGTCGCCGAGAACGACGCGGTCCACGCCTATGACGCGAGCTACCTGCACCCGGTGGTGCGGCACTACCGGGACGGCGCGCCGGCCGGTGTCCACCACCTCGCGGAGAACCTGGAGAACCAGTGGAACCTGCCGCACGTGCACGAGCAGCCCCTGGCCGTCTTCGTCAAGGAGTGCCTGGCCGATGCCGGCTGAGCCGTACCCGCGCGCCGTTCTGGACCTCCTGGCCGCGGCCGGGGACCGGCCCGTCTTCGAGCACGGCGCCCGTGTCGTCACCGGCGCGCGGATGCTCGGCCTCGTCCGGCGGATCGCGGCCGGGCTGCGCGCCGCGGCCGTGGGGCCCGGGGACGGCCTCGCCCTGGTGCTCGGCGTCACCCCGGAGGCGTTCGCCGCGACGATCGCCGCCTACGTCGTGGGAGCCCGGGCCGTCGGCGTGCGGCCCGGGCTGCCCGGCGGCCAGGTGCGCCACATGCTCCACCAGGACATCGCCGCGGTCGTGACCGACGCGGCCACCGGTCCGGAACACGCGCGGCGCACGCTGACCGTCTCCGAGCTGCTGGCCACGCCGGAGGAGGACGGTCCGCTGCGCCTGTCCGGACGGCCGGAGGACGTCGCCCGGCTCGTCTACACCAGCGGCAGCACCGGCACCCCCAAGGCCTGCGCACAGACCTACGCCGCCATGAACGCCGCGTGGACGGCCCGTCCGGCGGCGTGGCCGCCCGCCATCCGCGAACTGGCCTCCCGGCTGCGGCGCTACCTGGTGTTCGGGTCGCTGAGCAGCCAGGTGATGATGGAGTACGGCGTGCTCACGCTCGCCGCGGGCGGGACCATGGTCGTCGCCGACCCGCCCGCGTTCCCCGAAGCGATCACCAGGTATCGGGCGACCGCGAGCGTCATCACCGTGCCCCGCCTGAACAGACTCGTCGCCGCCCAGCGCACCGCCCCGGCCGACCTGAGCAGCCTCCGGGCGCTCATGGTGTCCGGGTCGCCGCTGGAGGCGTCCCGGCTGCGCGAAGCGTCCGACGTGCTCGGCCCGGTCGTGTTCCACGGTTATGGGCAGACCGAGACCGGCACGATCTCCATGGCCACGCCGCGGGACGTCCCCCCGTCGGTCGGGTTCCCGCCCGACGCCGTCGACGTCGAGATCCGGGACGCGGACGGGCGGCCCGTCCCGCCCGGCGTCGACGGCGAGCTGTATGTCCGTACGCCCGCTCAGGCCGTCGGATACTGGGCCGACCCGGCGGAGACCGCCGAGGTGTTCATCGACGGATGGGTCCGCACCCGCGACCTGGGCCACTTCGACGAAGACGGACGGCTGTACCTGACGGGGCGGACACGGGACGTCGTCATCGTCAACGCCAACCTCTACTACACCGGCCCGATCGAGCGGGTCCTCGCCGCGTCCCCCGGCGTCGCGGAGGCGTACGTGGTCGGCGCCCCGGACGAGGACACCGGCGAGGCGGTGCACGCGTTCGTGGTGCCGGCGGCGGGCCGGACCCCCGACCTCGACGCGCTGCGCAGGCTGGTCGGCGAGCGGCTCGGCGCCGAGTGCGTTCCCGCGGCCATCACCGTCCTCGACGAGGTGCCGCTGACGCCGAACGGCAAACCGGACAAGCGCCTTCTGGCGACCGCGATCTCCCGTGCCGGGCACGCCCCGCCGGACGAACCCGTCTGACGCCGAACCGCCGCCTACAGCGAGCGGGCCGGCTCGCCCGCGTGCGGCGCGGTCGGCCCGGAGGTGGGCTCGGCGGTGGGCTCGGCGGTGGGCCCGGAGGTGGGCCCGGAGGTGGGCTCGTGTGGCCGCGATGCCGTACGGCGCCGGGTGAGCAGCAGCGCGAGCGACCCGGCGGCCAGCCCCCAGAAGGCCGATCCGATGCCGGCGATGGAGGTCGCCGAGGCGGTGACGACGAAGGTGACCGCCGCCGCCTCCCGCAGGCCGGGCCCGGTGAAGGCGGCGGCCAGCGAGGAGGCGAGGGCCGGGAGCAGCGCGAGCCCGGCCACGGCGGTGACCAGCACCGGCGGTGAGGCCACGACGAGCGCGGTGGCGAAGGCGGCGCCCAGCCCCAGCGCGAGCTGCCCGGCGCCGAGGGCCAGGGTGGCGATCCAGCGGCGCGCCGGGTCGGGGTGGGCGTCGGGCCCGGCGGTCAGGGCCGCCGTGATGGCGGCGAGGTTGACGGCGTGCCCGCCGAACGGCGCGGTGGCCGTGCTGACGAGCCCCGTCGTCACCAGTGCGCCGCGCAGCGGCACGGAGTAGCCGTACGTCGAGAGGACGGCCGCCCCGGGCACGTTCTGTCCCGCCATGGTCACCAGGAACAGCGGCAGCGCGATGCCGACGAGGGCAGGCAGGGTCACGGCGGGCATCGTGAACACCGGGTCGGGGCGCAGGGACGCGGCCGGAAACGCGGTGCCGCTGACCGCGAGGCCGGCCACGGCCGCGACCAGCGCCCCGGGGATCGCCCACTGCCGGGCGTACCGCATCAGCACGGCCCAGGTCAGCGTGACCGGCCCGGCCAGCAGCGGAACCTCGGCCATCGCGCGGAGCGGGGCGGTGCACAGCGGGACCAGGACGCCGGCGAGCATGGCCGCCGCGATGGGGCCGGGGATCGCGGCGACGCCGCGGGCCAGCCACGGGACGATCCCGGCGAGCACGGTCAGCACCCCGCACACGGCGAAGGCCCCGATCGCCGCCGGGTAGCCGCCCTCCACGTGGCCGGTCGCGACGAGCAGCGCCGCGCCCGGCGTGGACCACGCGACCGCGACGGGCATCCGATAGCGGACGGACAGGACGGCGGCGGCGATCGCGATGCCGACGCACAGCGCGAGCAGGCCGGAGGCCGCCTGCCGGGAGTCGGCCCCGACCGCCCGCAGGCCCGCGAGGACGATCGAGAACGCGCTGGCGTATCCGACGACCGCGCTGACCAGACCGGTGAGCACCGGCTGCAGTGTCCGCACCATCATCGGCACCGCCTCTCTCACGAACACGACCGTTCCGTATACGGAACGATTTCCGGTGACACCATAGCCACGTGGGTACAGATGGGACAAGCCGGATAGACCCGGCCATCGGGCGGCGGCTGCGCGGGCTCCGGGAGGAACGCGGGCTGTCGCTGTCGGAGCTCGCCCGCAGGGCCGGCGTCGGCAAGGCCACCGTGTCAGGGCTCGAACACGGAACGCGCAACCCAACGCTGGAGACCATGTACGCGATCGCGGCGGCACTGTCGGTCCCGATGAGCGCACTGACGCTGGACCCCGGCGCCCCGGCCGGCGCCGCCTCGGCGGTGCGGGGCACGGCCGTCGTCTCCACCCTGCTGGAGGTGTTCAGGGAGCCGGGCGCGACCTACGAGATGTTCCGGCTGCGGATCGTCGCCGGGGTCGAGCAGACCTCGCCCGCGCATCCGCCCGGTGTGACCGAGCACCTGTCGGTCGTCGGGGGGACGATCAGGACCGGCCCCGCCGCCGCGCCGCTGACCGCGGGCCCGGGGGAGCACGTCTCGTGGGCCGCGGACGTCCCCCACGTCTACGCGGCCCTCGGCGGCGAGGACGCGCACGCGATCCTCCTCATCCGCACCCCTCACGACACCCCCCACGACCCTCCGGCCGGGCCGGTCGGCGGGGCAGGGAGCGTGAGCGGGTGAGCGCGGTGCCGACGGGTGGGCCCGGACAGGTGGGCGCGGGCGGGTGAGCATGGTGCGGACAGGTGGGCCGCGGTGCGGGCGCCCGGGCGTCAGCGGGTGAGCACAGTGCGGGCGCGTGGGCGTCAGCGGGTGAGCAGGCGGCGCAGGCGTGAGGCCGGCGGCGCGGGCGGCTGTGCGGGCGGCTGTGCGGGCGGCTGTGCGGGTGGCCGTGCGGGTGACTGGGCGGGCGGGGGAAGCGGTGGCTCGATCAGGCCGAGCGACTCCAGCCTGCGCTTCTTGAAGTAGCGCGCGGGGCCGTGGGCGTCCACGTAGGCCGCCGCGGTCTCGCGCAGGCCGGGGTGGGCCGCGCTCTGCATGCAGTAGCCCACGGCTCCCACGAGGGCGGTGAGGTCGGCGGCGGGCGGTTCGGTGAGCGTGCCGTCGGCCTCCAGCCGGGGCAGCGTGGCGTCCACGATCGTCGCCGGGATCCGGTTGCTGTTCTCGTACGGCGTGAGCCGTTCGAGCACGAGATCGGTGCCGGTGGCCGCGACCGGCAGGCCGAAAAGCCGCCGCGCGGTCACCAGCGCGGTGGAGAAGCACCCGGCGACCAGCTCGGGGCGGTGCGCGGCGAAGCACGCCTCGGCGGGCGTCGCCTCGGGGGCCACGAGGAGATCGACCCCGAGCTCCGCCGCGACCGGCCGCAGCTCGCGGGCGTGCCGCCGCCCGGCGGCGGGGTGCGGTTTGAACAGCACGGTCCGGTGGCCGCGCGCCGCGACGCCGCGCAGCACGCGCTCGTGCAGCGCGGCCTCCTCGGCGGGCGTGATCAGGCCGAGCGCGGACAGGTACTGACCCAGGATGACCGCCTCGGCGCGGGGGGCCTCCTCGGCCGCCGCCGCGACCCGGCCGGTCACGCCCGTGAACGACGCGTCGGCCAGGGCCTCGGCCGGCACGCCGTGCTCGGCCAGGAGCAGGGGCGCGAGGCCGGGGACCAGGTCGAGGTGGAGCAGCCGGGTGATCCGCCCGGCGATCTCCCGCGGCAGCGGGTCGCGGGTCGGCCCATAGCTCATGAGGCCGTCGGAGTAGACGGTGATCGGGCAGTCCTTGACCAGGCCCGCGAGCGTGCGCGACGGGGGCACCGCGATCGACTCCAGGACCAGCTCGCCCGGCTCGCCGACCAGGTCGCGCAGCAGGCGGCCGAGCATGGGCGTCTCGATCGAGCGGGGTTTCCAGTCCGACGGGTGCAGCGGCGCGATGATCTCGTTCCAGGACAGGACGCGGTCGAACCGGTCGCGCAGCGCGGCGAACCCCGGCGCCTCGTCCAGCGCCAGGGTGACCTCCGGGATCGCCGCGTTGTTCGACACGAGGAGCACCCGGCCGCCGTCGCGGAACCGCCCCTCGTCGATCGCCGCCGCGAGCGTCATCGCGCCGAACAGCGTGGAGGCGTAGAACAGCGTGGTGTCAGGCACGCGGCCCTCCTGTCGGGTCGGGGTCCGGCAGGTAGGAGCCGAGCAGCGCGGCACGCTCGGGTTCCAGCCCGCCGAGCGCCTCGGTCAGCGTCTCGTGGGGCAGCCGGGCGAGCACCGCCCGCGCCCGCTCGTCGAACCGGGCGCGTACGGCCGGGGTGAACCGGCCGGCCAGCTCCACGTGATGGGCGAGCAGCGCGCACAGGTTGCGGGCCGCCTTCGGCAGATAGCGCGGCCCGGCCTCGTCCAGCACCATCTCGTAGGCGTCGAAGAAGTGGAGCTGCCGCTCGTCGCCGATCTGTGTGAGCGAGGCCGCCAGCCCCCGCCGGTAGAACACCCCGGCGAGGGAGACCACGGCGTACGACCGGGCCAGGCGGTGCAGCCGCCAGATCCACGGGCGGTCCTCGGCGGTGTGCAGCCCGGCGGGGAAGGTCAGCAGGTCGTCCAGCTCCCGCCGGTAGATCCCCGCCCAGGCGTAGGGGTAGTCGACCATGGTCTTGTGATCGACCGGGAGGATGCCGTCGCGGGGGTCCAGCACGACGCCGCGCCGGGGCTGCGGCGCCCGGTGCGTCTCCCGCCTGCGGCCCTCGACCTGGACGTGGTCCACGCGCACGAAGTCGCACCCGAGCCCGTCGATGGCGGCGACGAGGCGGGGCAGGTAGCCGGGCGCGAGCCAGTCGTCGGCGTCGAGGAAGGGGACGTAGCGGCCCGCGGCCAGCTTCAGCCCGGTGTTGCGGGCGGCGGCCAGCCCCAGCGGCACCGGGTTGCGGACGACGGTGAGCCCCGGCAGATCGCGCCGGAAGTCCTCGGCGACCTCCGGCGTCGCGTCCGCCGAGCCGTCGTCCACGACGACGACCTCGGTCTCGAACTCGGGCGTCCGGTTGCGCACCAGCGACGTGAGGGCGTCCGCGAGGTACGCCTCGCCGTCCCGGACCGGCACCACCACCGAGAGAGTGATCATGCGGTGACGCGGCGCAGCCGGGCCCGCGGGGCCTGCTCGCCCGGGTAGACGCGCTTCACGCCGTCGCCGAGCGCGGTCTCGATGATGCGGATGTCGCGGACCAGGTGCTCCAGGCCGGTGGGCTCCAGCGAGGCGGCGTGGTCGGAGCCCCACATCGCCCGGTCGAGCGTGATGTGCCGCTCGACGGTCACCGCGCCCAGCGTCACGGCGGCGAGCGAGATCTGCAGCCCGCGCTCGTGCCCCGAGTAGCCGACCGGCACGCCGTACCGCTGCCCGAGCGTGGTGATCATGCGGAGGTTGGCCTCCTCCGGCGGCAGTGGGTAGGTGGAGGTGGCGTGCATCATCACCAGGCGCTCGGTGCCGAGGATCTCCACCGCCGCGTCGATCTCCTCGATCGTGGACATGCCGGTGGACAGGATGACCGGCTTGCGGGTGGCGGCCAGCGCGCGCAGCAGCTCGTGGTCGGTCACCGAGGCCGAGGCCACCTTGTGCGCGACGACGTCCATCTCCTCCAGGAAGTCCACCGACGGGACGTCCCAGGGCGAGGCGAACCAGTCGATGCCGCGCTCCTCGCAGTATTTGGCGATGTAGCGGTATTCGTCGGCGCCGAACTCGGTCCGGATCTTGTACTCCATGTAGGTCATCTCGCCCCACGGCGTCTGCCGGATCTGGTCGCGCTGTTCGAGCGGCACGCAGATCTCCGGGGTCCGCTTCTGGAACTTGACGGCCTGGCAGCCGGCGTCGGCGGCCACGTCGATCAGCTTGCGGGCGATCTCGACGTCGCCGTTGTGGTTGATGCCGATCTCGCCGATCACGTATACGGGCTGCCCGGGGCCGACCAGCGACCGGCCGATCCGCACCGGCCGCGGCTGCCCGAGATGACCGGGCGCGCGGACGGGCGCGGGGGTGGTGACGGTCTCCAGCGCGGTGGACGGCCGGGCCGCGAGCACGCGGTCGGACAGCTCGCGTACGGCCCCGGCGCCCCCGGGGGCCGACAGCACGACGCGGGCGGCGGCGCGCACCCGGGGGTGGGCGTCGGGCACCGCGACCGGCCAGCCGACGATCGCCATGCAGGACAGGTCGTTGACGTCGTTGCCGACGTACGCCACCCGCTCGGGGGCCAGGCCCTCGGCGGCCAGCCACTCGCGCAGCGCGACGTCCTTGGCGCCGAGGCCCTGCACCACCGGCACGCCGAGCTTGGCGGCGCGGGCGGCGACGACCGGGTTGCGCTCTGTGGACAGCACGAGCACCTTAACGCCGGCCCGGCGCAGCAGCGCGATCCCCATCCCGTCGGAACGGCTGACCGCGACCATCTCCCTGCCGTCGGAGTCGACGAACGCACGGTCGTCGGTGTGCACGCCGTCGAAGTCGGTGACGACGGCGTCCACGTCGATCGGCAGCGGCTCGTCCACGAACGGCGCGAGCGCGCGGGCGATCTCCAGGTCCTCCGGAGTGTCGATCTCGACGGCGTGCCCGGCGGGCACCGGCTGGACCGCGACCCTGCCGAAGAAGCGGTGGCCCCGCTCCCGCAGCCCCTCCGTACGCATGACGTAGAACGCGCCGGTCTCGCGGAAGTGGGGCTCGCGGTCCTGGCGGCGCGGGCGCACGGCCGGGTCGTGGTTCACGCCGTGGCCGGCGCCGGTCCAGACGAACTCGTAGGTCTCGGTGCCGGAGAAGACCGAGTCGGCCTCGCCGTCCAGCACCTTCGCGACGGCGGCGTCGAGGTCACGGGGGTCGAGGAACGCGCTCGTGCACTGGACGAGCACGACGATCTCGGGCGTCTCGCCGCCGAGCTCGGACAGGGCGTGCAGCACGGCGGACTCGCTGGAGGCGGTCGGGCCGCTGAGCTCGGCGGGCCGGCGCACGATCCGGGCGCCCGCGCTCCGCGCCACCTCGGCGATGCGGTCGTGGTCGGTGCTGACGACCACGTCGTCGACGAGTTCGGCGCGCAGACAGGCGTCCACCGCCCGGGCGACGAGCGGGACGCCGCCCACCTTCTCGAGGTTCTTCAGCGGGACGCCCACCGACCCTCCACGGGCGGGGACGACGGCCAGCACTCGCACGAGTGACTCCTCTACCTGCGACAACGGGGACCCCAGGGGGCCGGGGTGTCCCGAAAACTAGCCAGCAGGTTCTCCCGTACGGGGTTACTGGGCTGAACGACCAGGGGCGCTGTCCTTAACTTTGGGTGTCACCGCCCGGGGAACTTCGGGTGTCACCGCCCGGGGCGCCGCAGTCGCGGGTGGGAAGGTCGGAGACACGGTAGTCCGCGGCGAGATCGCCGGCGTCCGGCTCGTCGGCGTCCGGAAAGCAGTCGAGGGGGTCCACGGCGCCGGCGCCGGGATCGTCCGCGGCCTCCGGGGACAGCGGCAGCGTGATCACGAAACGCACGCCGGGTTCGCCGTCCGTGACGTCCTCCACCCGGATGGAGCCGCCGTGGGCCTCCACCACCTCACGGGCGATGGCCAGGCCGAGGCCCGTGCCGCCCCGGTCGCGGCTGCGTGCCGCGTCGGTGCGGTAGAACCGCTCGAAGATCCGCTCACGGTCGGCCTCGGAGATCGGCAGGCCGTCGTTGCGCACGTACAGGACGGCCGCGTCCTCGGTGGACGTGACCCGCACGCAGACCACCGTCAGCGCGTGCCGCTCGGCGTTGTCGAGCAGGTTCGCCACCACCCGGGCGAGGTGACGGCGCACGCCCCTGACCATCACCCCCGGGGTGTCGTGGAGGTGGACCGGCAGCCGTTCCGGCCGCCGCTCGATTTCGGCGACCACCAGATGGGACAGGTCGACCTCCTCCCGGGCGGTCTCGGGGACCGTCGGGATCCGTGCGAGCAGGAGCAGGTCGGCGACGATCGCCTCAAGGCGGTCGGTGTCGCGGAGCGCGGCGCAGAGCGCCTCGGCGGTGTCCTCGGGGTGCAGCCGCGCGCTCTCCAGTTGGGCGCGTATGCCGGCGATGGGGGTGAGCAGTTCGTGGGAGGCGTCGGCGGCGAACTGCCGCTGCCGCTGGATCGAGGTGTCCAGCCGCGACAGCGCGTCGTTGGCGGCCTGCGCCAGCCGGGAGAACTCGTCGTCGCCGGGCGGCTCGGGCACCCGGCCGCCGGGATTGCGGTCGGTGATCTCGGCGAGCTCCGACCGGATCGCCTCCACCGGCCGCAGCGCGCGGCCCGTGACGTTGTAGGCCGTCCAGCCCGCGAGCGCGGTGAGCAGCAGGGCCGCCAGCAGCAGCGCCGGCAGCGTGACGGAGGTGTCGAGGATCCCCGGAGCCGCCCGGCCCGCGTAGACGAGGTCGGAGCCGGAACCCGGGGAGACCCGCAGCACCGTGATGTAGAGGCAGTCGCGCCCGGCGGGGGAGCAGGCCGTCGTCTGGGTGACCTCGCGGTCGGGGGCCGGGCGTAACGGGCTCAGGCGGGGCAGGTGCTCGGCCGCCGGGCTCTCGGCGACGCCCCGGCCGTCCGGCCCCGTCCCCTCGATCAGGTTGATGTCGTTCCCGCCGGTCGGTATGGGATTGGGCAGGTGACCACCGCGGATCTGCGCGGCGACGGACGTGGCGGTGTCGAGGCTCCGATCCCAGATGCGGTCCGCGACCATGTCTCGGACGAGCACGTGCACCACGATCGCGAGCGGGATCAGCAGGATCGCCGCTGTCCCGGTGGCGAGGAGGGCCAGCCGGGCTCGCAGCGACGGGGAGCGCCTGGGGAGGAGCATTACCCGAGGTTACTGATGGTCATCCTTAGGGAAACTCGCGACATCGGAAAGCTCGCCCCAAAGTTGCCCAAAGTCTCTCAAGGGGTGCAACCGGGTGCGGGTTTCCGCACATGGTCGTACCCCGTGGGCGTCCCTGCGACTCCTCGGGAAACACCCCGGCCGTACGGGCGGCACGGCCGGGGTGCCGCTTCACGCCGCCTCGACGAACACCCCGGCCGTACGGGCGGGCACGGTCAGCGTGCCGGTCGCCGGATCGGCCGACGCCTGCCGCACCATCGGGTCGGCCGACGCCGCCTGCACCGGGTGCGGCGCGACCCGGGCGCCCTTCAGCGCGGGCACGACGGGGGCGGCGGTCTTCCCGGTGGCGTTGAACACCACGTAGATCGTCTTGTTCGCGGGATCGACCCCGGCGGCGTCGATGCGCATGACGATCACGCCGGGGATGCCCGACGGCGGGAAGGAGACCCGCCTGGCGATCTCCGCGGCCGAGCCGAGCGAGAAGGCCGGGGAGGAGTAGCGGATCCGCAGCAGCTCGCCGAACCGCGCCCGGGCCGCGCCGATCGCCGCGCAGTCCGGCTTCAGCGCGGGGTCGGCCAGCAGGGGCCGCGCGTACGGCCAGCGCGCCTCGTTGTCCCGCGCGGGCGGCAGGCCGCCCCCGAAGCCGTTGCCCTGACGGCAGTCCCACAGCAGGCGGTTGAACCAGTCGCCCGAGTCGTAGGAGTTGCGGTCGAGCGACTTCGACCGCAGCCGCTCGCTGCCTGCGTGGACGAACGCGGTGCCCTGGCCGAGCAGGACCGTCGCCAGCGAAAGCGACTGCATCCTGACCCGGTCGGCCATCGGGGTGTCCTTCGGCAGCTTGTAGGCGAGCGCGTCGAACAGCGTCTCGTTGTCGTGGGCGTCCACGTAGGTCACCGTGTCGGCGGGCTCGGCGGCATACCCGGCGGGCCCGCCGTTGTAGTCGACCTGCGAGCCCTTGACGGGCGTGCCGGACGACCCGGTGAACGCGAAGTCGCGCAGGTTGCCCGCCAGGCCCAGCTTCACCAGGTCTTCGGCGTGCGCGAGCCGGCCGTCCTGCGCCGAGTCGGCCAGGCCCGAGCCGAAACCCTGGACGCCGGGGTCGGCGTCGAACGGCGAGCCGCCGCGCACCGCGTCGCGCAGCCGGTCGCTGAACGTGCCGATCCCGGTGCCCGCCATGTTGGCCTGGGTGGCCTGCTCGAACCTGGCGTCGTCGGCCACCTCGCCGAAGTTCCAGCCCTCGCCGTACAGGATGATCGACTTGCCGTCCACGCCGTCCTTGGCGGGCGTGAGCGCGTCGAGGGCCTTGCGCACGGCCAGGATGTTCGCCTTCGGGTGGTGGCCCATCAGGTCGAACCGGAAGCCGTCCACCTTGTACTGCTTCGCCCAGGTGACGATCGAGTCGACGACGAGCCGGCCCATCATCGCGTGCTCGGGCGCGGTGTTCGCGCAGCAGGTGGAGGCGGCCACCGTGCCGTCGTCCATGAGCCGGTGGTAGTAGCCGGGGACGACGCGGTCGAGCACGCTGCCCGGGTCCTGCCCGGCGGCGTGGGTGTGGTTGTAGACCACGTCCATGACCACCCGCAGGCCCGCCCCGTTGAGCCCGGCGACCATCTCGCGGAACTCCTTGATCCGCTTGTCCGGGCCGGTCGCGTACGACCCCTCGGGCACGGTGTAGTGCAGCGGGTCGTAGCCCCAGTTGAACGAGTCGTTCGCGGCGGTCTCCGCCACGCACGCCTGCTGCCGGTCGGAGTCGGGCGGCAGCGCGGCGAGGTCGCAGGCGGGCTCGGTGCGGTCGGCCTTCCGGTCGGGCACGGTGGCGAAGTCGAAGGCCGGCAGCAGGTGGACGTGGGTGAGGCCGTCCTTCGCCAGGCTCCGCAGCTCGGTCATCCCCGCGCTGCCGGTCTCGGTGAACGCCTTGTAGGTGCCGCGCTCGGCCTCGGGGACCGTGGTGTCGGAGGCCGAGAAGTCGCGCACGTGCAGCTCGTAGATCGACGCCCGGTCCTGGCGCACCGCGGGCGGCTTCTTCAGGCTGGTCCACCCGTCGGGCCGCAGCGACCGGTCGTCGAGATCGACGATCTGGCTGCGCCCCGAGCCCGCCGAGACCGACAGGCTGTAGGGGTCGGTCACCTCGTTGGTCACGATCTTCCCGGCGGCGGGGGCGTAGACGGTGACGAGATAGGTGTAGTACCTGCCCTTCCATGACGCCGGGCCGTCGATCGACCACACGCCGGTCGCGTCGTCCCTGCGCATCCCGTGCACCGTCCTGCGTCCGCCCTCGGGACCGTCATAGAGGGCCAGCTCGACCTTCCGGGCGGTCGGCGCCCACACCGCGAGCCCGCCGCGGCCCGTCGGGCCCAGCGGGACCTTCGCGGCCCCGGCGTACAGGTCGTCGAGCACGCCGGGGATCTGCACGCCGGTGGCGGTCAGCAGCGCGCCCGAGGGCCCGCGCTCGATCGCCACGACCTGGCCGCGCAGCGCGTCGCGCACGAGGCCGGCGTCGCGCGGGTCCACCTTCAGCGCGCCGTACGCCGCCAGATGCGGCCAGGCGGCCTTCCGGGCGTCGCCGAGCGTGCCCGGCGTCAGCCGGATGAGGTGGACGTCCCCGGACAGGTCGCCCTTGGCGTACGCGATGTCGCCCGTGGGGGAATAGGCCAGCGCGTAGTGGTTCGCCTCGGCGACCGTGCCCTTCCACGCGACCGTGTCCCTGTCGATCCACTGGGCCGTGGCCTTGGACAGGTCGGCGTCCGCACCGGAGGCCGCGGGCTGCGGCAGCAGATATCCGTCCACACCTGACAGTTTCCACACCTCGTGGCCGGTCACGCCCAGGTCGAGCGACTGGTCGGCCTGCTGGTCCTTCTCGTCGCCCTTGTGGATGATCCAGCCCAGCGTCTTCGCGTCGTCCTTGAGCGGCACCTCGAACCACACGCCGAAGGCGTCGGCGCCGGCCGGCTTCAGCGGGTCGCCCCACTCGACCGAGCCGGACGCGTCGCCCCAGAAATGCAGCCCCCAGCCGTCGTAGTCGCCGTCGTCGCGGTGGTAGTGCAGCACCGCGACGTTCCGCGCCGCCGCCGCGCCGGCGTGGATCTGCGTCCCGCCCGAGTTCACGTACGCCTCGGGCTGCCGGGCCGGGACGAACGACTGATCGGGACCGGGGTCCTTGGTGTCGCCCTTGTGGACGATGTAGTTCAGCGCCGCGTCGGCGTTCTTCAGCGGCACCCGCCAGAAGGCACCGAAGGAGTCCGTCCCGTCCGGCGGGCGCGGTGCGCCCCAGTCGGTGCCCGCGCCGTCGGCGATCGCTTCGCCCCACAGGTGCAGGCCCCAGCCGTCGTACGCGCCGTCGGGGCGGCGGTAGTGGATCGTGGCGAAGCCCTCGGCGGCGGCCCGGGAGGCGTACACCTCGGGCCTGCCCTCGACGAGCCACACCTCGCCCGTGCGCACCGGGTCGACCATGCGGTCGCCCTGGTCCTTGGTGTCGCCCTTGTGGGTGATCAGGCCGACCTCGGTGGCGCCGGGCTTCAGCTTGAGCCAGGCGAAGCGGCCGAAGGCGTCCTCGCCCTCGAAGGCGACCGGCGAGCCCCACTCGACCGTCTGGTCGATGTCGCCCCAGGCGTGCAGGCCCCAGCCGTCGTAGTCGCCGCCCTCGCGCTTGTAGTGGACCACCAGGTGGTCGCGTGTGACCGCGCCCGGCTCCTCCTCCGCGGGCACCGGCCCGGCCGTCGCGGTCGCCGTGGCGGAGGCGTACCGGCCCGCCGAGTCCTTCACGACCGCCTTGTACGTGAGCGGGGCGCCCTCGGGCATGCCGGTGAGGTCGTGGAAGACGCGATAGGTGCGGCCGTTGGGCGCGTCGTCGGTGCCGAGCACCCGCCACGGCGCGTCCCCCGCCTTGACGGCGAAGGTGACCTGGGCGAACCCGTCGCCGGGCACCTCGGCGGAGATCGGCACCCGCCCGTCGGCGGCCGTGCCGCGCAGGGTCTCGCCGGGCAGCGTGAGGGTGACCCGCGGGGCCGCGCCGGGGGCGGCCAGAGGCTTGTCCGCGCGGTAGACGACGGCCGACAGCGGCGGCACGGTCACGGCCAGCGTGCCGCCGGAGCCGCTCGTGAGCCGCTGCGTCCCGCCGTACACCTGGGTGAAGGAGGCGCCGGGGGAGTAGTAGGTCGGGATGCGGACGTCCGCGGCCGTCGCGCCGTTGTTGAGCGCCACCACGAACTCGACCCGCTCCCCGGCGGCGATCCGGGAGAACGCGAACACGTTCCCGCTCGCCAGCCGCACGATCTGCGCGCCGTCCGCCAGCGCGGGGTAGCGGTCGCGCAGCCGGGCCAGCTCGGCGATCGAGATGTAGAGGGGATGGGTGGTGACGTAGTTGGCGGTCGTGTGGGTGGCGGTGGTGCCGATGAGGTCGTCGTCGAGATAGCCGGCCGTCTTCGAGGCGAACATCGGCTGCCGGGCGTCCTTGTCGCCTCCGCCGCCGGTGAAGCCCTGCTCGTCGCCGTAGTACACGACCGGCTGGCCGCGGGTCAGGTACATGAGCTGGTGGGCCAGGCGATCGCGGGCGAGCAGTGTCGCGTCGTCCGCCGAGGGGGCGTCCTGCTTGAGGAAGTAGCCGATCCGGCCCATGTCGTGGTTGCCGAGGAACGTCGGCAGCGACGAGGCGTTGGAGTCGGCGTCGGTGAAGTAGTCGTCGGCGGCGTACAGCCTGCCGAGGCTCGCGGCGTCGCCGCCGCTCGCGAACGAGCGGGCCGCCTCCTGGAAGCCGAAGTCGAGCGTGGCGTCGAGCGTGCCGGTGGTCGTGTAGCGGCTCTCGAACGCGGGGTCGGAGCTGTAGACCTCGCCGAACATGAAGAACCTGTCGTTGCCGAGCTTGGCGGCGTAGCCGTGCAGGGCGGGCGCGAAGCGCTGCCAGAACTCCATGTTGACGTGCTTGGCGGTGTCGATGCGGAAGCCGTCGACTCCGGTCTCCTTGACCCACGTCCGGTAGATGTCGGTCATGCCCTTCACGACCTCGGGCCGCTCGGTCCACAGGTCGTCGAGGCCGGAGAAGTCGCCATACTCGGAGCTCTCGCCGGAGAAGGTCGAGTCGCCCCGGTTGTGATACATCGTCGGGTCGTTCAGCCACGACGGCACCTTCGACTTCGCCGTCACCACCGGCGTGTACGGGAACGACTCGGCGGTGACCTTCGGGAAGTCGTCGCGCAGGGCGTGGTCGCGGTCGTCGAAGACCCGGCCGGAGGCGTCCACGTAGGGATAGGCGGCCTTGCCGCGATAGCCGTACGTCTTCTCCTTGTAGTCGATGACGTCGGCGGTGTGGTTGGTGATGATGTCGAAGAACACCTTCATGCCGCGCCTGTGCGCCTCCTTGACGAGGCTCTTCATCTGCGCGTTGGTGCCGAGGTGCGGGTCGATCCTGGTGAAGTCGGTGATCCAGTAGCCGTGGTAGCCGGCGCTCGCGTCCGCGCCCGTGCCCTGCACGGGCCGGTTCTTGAACGACGGGGTGAGCCAGACGGCCGTGGCGCCGAGGCCCTTGATGTAGTCGAGCTTGCCGATCAGGCCGGCGAGGTCGCCGCCCTGGTAGAAGCCTTTGTCCGTGGGGTCGTAGCCGGTCGTGAGCCGGTCGCCGGACAGCCCGCCCCGGTCGTTGGACGGGTCGCCGTTCGCGAACCGGTCGGTCATGGCGAAGTAGAGCCGTTCGCGGGACAGGTCCGTACGGAGGGCGTCGCGGGGGAGCTCGGCGTCCGGCGGCGCGCCTGCCGCGCCCGTGACCGCGGAAACCGGGGCGGACGCCGCGGGGGAGCGGCCAGGGGGACGGCGATGAGCGCGACGGTGAGCGCGACGGTGAGCGCGACGGTGAGCGCGACGGTGAGCGCGGCGCTGAGGGCCGCGGCCGTGGAGAGTGCCACGGGCACGCGCGTACGCCGGTGCTGGGGGGTCACCATGGCCCGGAAGCTACTGGCGGCCCCAGGTCTGTGCAAGACTTTGCTGCAACTTCCAGAAACATTGCAGCCATTCCGTGACCCACCGGCGTAACAGGCGCGAAACGTGTGTCCGACACTGTTGGTGTCGCAATAAGAAGGAGGTGGTGGCGATGCTGCTGCGGCTACGGGTCTCGCTCCCCGACCGGCCAGGGGTGCTCGGCCAGGTGGCGCGCGCGTTCGGGGTGATGGGCGCGGACATCCTCCAGGTGACCGTGCTGGAGCGGCAGTCGGGCCGCGCGGTCGACGACTTCACCGTCTCCTGGTCGGGCGTGTTCGAGCCCGGTGTGCTGCGCGAACGGATCGGCGTGGTCCCCGGCACGCGGGTGGAGGCCGTGTGGCCGACCCGCGAGGTGCCCGGATCGACCCCCGACTACGATCTGCTCGGCCACGTCGCCGCGGACCCCGACCGCGCGTACGTCACCCTCGTCGACGCGGTGCCCGACCTGGTCAGCGCCGAGTGGGCGGTGGCGGTCGACTCGGCCGACGGCACGATCGTCCACGGAAGCTGGCAGGCGCCGGAGACCGTCCCCGCGGCCGACCTCACCCCGCTGCGCGCCTCGGCCTTCGAGGAGGGCGGGCTGTATCTGGCGAGCGTGCCGATGGACGGGATCCACCTGGTGGTGGCGCGGTCTCAGGGGCCCGCGTTCCACCGGGCGGAGCTGGACAAGATCGTGCGCCTGGTGGGGATCGTCTCCGTGCTGGCCGGCGGCGTCAGCCGCACCGTCTGACCGGGGTTATCGTGACCGGGGTTATCGGCGCGGAGGGTCGATGCGGTTGCCGTCCATCGTGAACAGCATGAGCCGGGAGACGTCGACGGCGACCCGGCCGGCGTCGCCCGCGCGCCACACGGGCCGGTTGCCGAGCCGGACGATCAGGTCCGCGCGGCGGTGCGTGCCCGACTGCGAGAGCGGCGGCGGCTCCTCTTCCTCCCCCGCGGCCGAGCCGTTCAGCAGGCGGCGCATCATCGACCGGGCCTTGCCGCCGCCCGCCGCGCCGTTGAGCTGGCGGCGGTCCGGAGGCTCCGGCACGTTGACGGCCGGGATCCCGGCCTCCAGGTAGGCGAGCCACTCGTGACCGTGATACTCCAGCGTCCTGACCCGGCCGAAGAAGGTCGGGCCCTCCGTACGCTCCGGCACCGGCACCAGCCCGTCCGGCCGGATCCCCACGATGATCTGCATGCCCGTGTGCTGCGACACCGCGTACGCCCGTGGATCGGTCCAGGGCATCGTGATCTGGTGAGGGCCGAAGTCGAGCATGATGAACTGGTTCTGCGGGGTGCGCACGGTCGCCGCGAGCAGGTTGAGCTGCTGGGAGTTGAGGAACGCGGCGGTGAACGCGGTCGCGGGGTCGTTGTAGACCTGCGCCGGCGTGCCGATGTCCTGCAGCACGCCGCGGTTCATGATGGCGATGCGGTCGGCCAGGGTGAGGGCCTCGACCTGGTCGTGCGTGACGTAGATGGTGGTGACGCCGAGCGAGCGCACCAGCGACGAGATCTCCATGCGCAGCTCGGTGCGCATGCCGGCGTCCAGGTTGGACAACGGCTCGTCCATCAGGAACAGCGAGGGCTGGCGCACGATGGCGCGGCCCATCGCCACGCGCTGGCGCTGGCCACCGGACAGCGTGCCCGGCCGCCGGTCGAGCGTCTCGTCGATGTGCAGCGCCCGCGACAGCTCGACGACCCGCTGCTTGACCATCGTGGGGTCCGCCTTGGCGATCTCCAGCGGGAACGACAGGTTGCCCCGCACCGTCCGGTGGGGATACAGCGCGCCGTTCTGGAAGACCATCGCGACGTCCCGGTCCCGGGGCGCGAGGTTGTTGGCGAGCTGTCCGCCCAGCCACAGGTCACCGGAGGTGATCTCCTCCAGCCCCGCGATCATGCGGAGCAGCGTGGACTTACCGCAACCTGACGGTCCCAGCAGGACGAGGAGCTCGCCCTCGTCCGCGCGCAGGTTCATGCGGTCGACCGCGAGGTACCCCCCCGGGTAGATCTTCGTCACGTTGTCGAGGACGACGGTGCTCATGCGCGCTCGTTCCTCCCGGGCAGGCACGCCCGGATCCCCAGCCTTCGGTGTGAATGATGAGGTAGTACATCGCGTCACGGGCACTCGTGTCCATACGTGTCGTGAAAGATCCGGCATCTACACGCAACTTCTCGTTACATGTGACTTTCTCATTGCTAAAGATGGCTGTCAGGGTCGCGTTGTGACCTCCTTGCGGCCCTCTTCGGCGCGTCAAATGTAACGAAATTGCTGAAAGTTTCTGCAACGTCTTTCATTCCTGCTCGCACCCCTGTTACGTTCCGCTCAAATCCCCCTGAGCAAGGAGTGCGACTCACATGAGGCGAGTCCTCACGTCCGCGGCGGTGGCCGCGGCGCTCGCTTTGGCGGTCACCGCCTGTGGCGACGGTTCCGGCGACACCGGAACGGCCCCGGCCAAGAGCGCCGCCCCCGCCGAGGTGTCCGGAACGGTCACCTGGTGGGACACCTCGGACGCCACGACCGAGGCCCCGGTCTTCCAGGAGATCATCAAGGACTTCGAGGCGAAATACCCGAAGATCAAGGTCAACTACGTCAACGTGCCGTTCGCGAACGCGCGGGACAAGTTCAAGACCGCCGCGCAGTCCGGGGCGGGCGCGCCGGACGTGCTGCGCACCGACGTGGGCTGGGTCGCGGAGTTCGCGTCGCTGGGCTACCTCGCGCCGCTCGACGGCACCCCGGCAGTCGACAAGCCCGAGGAGTTCCTGCCGGTCCCGGCGGCGAGCGGCAGGTTCGACGGCAAGACGTACGGCGTGCCGCAGGTGACGGACACCCTCGGCCTCCTGTACAACAAGGAACTACTGAAGAAGGCGGGCTACGACCAGCCTCCGGCGACGATGGCCGACCTCAAGAAGGTGGCGCTCGACGTCAAGTCGAAGACCGGAGCGGGCGGCCTCGCCCTCAACGTGGACGCCTACTTCCTGCTTCCGTTCATCTATGGCGAGGGCGGCGACTTCGTCGACGTCCAGAACAAGAAGATCACGATCTCGTCTCCGCAGAGCGTGGCGGGGGTGAAGATCGTCGAAGACCTGATCACGTCCGGCGCCGCCGTCAAGCCCGCGCTGCAGGACAGCTACACGAACGCAGAGACCGCGTTCAAGGACGGCAAGGTCGCGATGATCTTCAACGGCCCGTGGTCCAACGCGGACAACCTCGGTGGCAAGGTGTTCAAGGACAATCCGGACAACTTCGGCGTCGCCCCGGTTCCGGCCGGCTCGGTGAAGGCGGGCTCGCCGCTGGGCGGCCACGACTACACCGTGTACGCGGGCTCGAAGAACCTGGACGCGTCCTACCTGTTCGTCCAGTTCATGGCCAGCGCGGAGAGCCAGGCCAAGGTCGCCGGCAAGCTCGGCCTGCTGCCGACCCGCCAGCCCGCCTACAGCGCGCCCGAGGCGACGGCCAACCCCAAGATCGCCCAGTGGCAGAAGCCGATGGAGACGGCCGTCGAGCGTCCCTGGATCCCGGAGGCCGCCTCGCTGTTCCAGCCGCTGGTCGAGGGCTACCAGAAGCTCGCGGGCGGGCAGACGACGACCGAGCCCATGCTCACGGACGTCGCCACCGCCTACCAGGGCATCCTCAAGGGCTGGAGCCTGTAGGCGATGACGGCTGACGTCGTCGCGACGAGAAGGGCCGCGCCCCGTCCGGGGGCGCGGCGCCTTCTGTCGCGCCACTGGTACGCCTGGGCGATGACCGCGCCGGTCGTCATAGTGACGCTGGTGCTCGTCGGCTACCCCCTCGTGCGAGGCGTGTACCTGTCGCTCACCGACGCGACCGAGGGCAACATGGGCCGCACGATCGGGATGAACGTCATCCCGTCCACCTACGAGTTCGTGGGCCTGAAGAACTACACCGACATCCTCACGTCCGCGGAGTTCCTCGGCCGGCTCACCTGGACGATCGTGTGGACCGTCGTCTGCGTCGCCCTGCACGTGAGCATCGGCCTGGGCCTGGCGCTGCTGCTGAACCGGCCCATGCGGCTGCGGTCGCTCTACCGGATCCTGCTCGTGCTGCCCTGGGCCGTGCCGGCCTTCGTGTCCGCGTTCATCTGGCGCTACCTGCTGAACGGCGAGTTCGGCGTGGTCAACGCCATGCTGCGGGCCGCGGGGTTCGCCGGCGTCAGCTGGCTCGACGACCCGTTCTGGGCCAAGGTCTCGGTGATCGCCTGCAACGTGTGGCTGGGCGTGCCGTTCATGATGCTCGCGCTGCTGGGCGGCCTGCAGGCCATCCCGCGCGAGCTGTACGAGGCCGCCGAGGTGGACGGCGCCACGCCGTGGCAGCGCTTCCGCCACATCACGCTGCCGGGCCTGCGCCCGGTGTCGAGCACGGTCGTGCTGCTCGGCACGATCTGGACCTTCAACCAGTTCCCGGTCATCTTCCTGCTGACCAGGGGAGGACCGGGCGGAGCCACGGAGATCCTCGTGACGTACGCCTACCGCCAGGCCTTCGAGGGCATCAGGAACTACTCGGGCTCCGCGGCCTGGGGCATGGTGATCCTCGCGCTGCTCGTCGTCATGGCCACGGTCTACCGGCGCGCGCTCAGGCAGCAGGGGGAGGCATGGTGAGCCGGGCCGCTCCCGCCGCCGCGTGGAGCCGCGACAGGCGCAGCCCCGGCAGGTCGATCGCCCTGCATCTCACGCTGATCGCGGCGAGCATCGTGTCGGTGTTCCCGGTCGCGTGGCTGGTGCTGACCTCGCTCAAGCCGCGGACGGTCATCGAGACCGCCTCGGTCGCGCCGATCGACCACCCCACGCTCGCCAACTACACGCAGGTCCTCGGGGAGACCCGGTTCCTCACCTGGGCCGCCAACTCCGTGATCGTGTCGCTGACCACGGCGGTGCTCGGCGTGCTGCTGTCGGCCACGACCGGCTACGCGGTCAGCCGTTTCCGCTTCCCCGGCTTCCGCTCGGTGATGTGGATGCTCCTGATCACGCAGATGTTCCCCGTGGCCATCCTGATCGTGCCGATCTACAACCTGATGGCCGGGCTCGGGCTGATCAACCAGTTCCCGTCGCTCGTCATCGCCTACCTCACCTCCACCGTGCCGTTCTGCGCGTGGATGATGAAGGGCTACTTCGACACCGTCCCCGTGACGATCGACGAGGCCGGCCGGGTCGACGGCCTGACCCCCTTCGGCACGTTCTGGCGGCTCATCCTGCCGCTGGCCAAGCCCGGCCTCGCCGTGGCCGCGTTCTACTCGTTCATCACCGCCTGGGCGGAGGTCGCGTACGCGACCGCGTTCATGACGGGTGACGACAAGTACACGCTCGCGGTCGGCCTGAGCCAGTTCGTCGGCCAGCACAAGGCGGAGTGGGGCCTGCTGACGGCCTCGTCGGTGCTGATCGCGATCCCGGCGGCCGTCGTCTTCCTGCTCGTCCAGCGCCACCTCGTGACCGGCCTGACGGCCGGCGCGACGAAGGCGTGACCCTATATGAGAATCGGGGGATCCCAATGACCGAACTCGCCGTCCAGCCGTCCGCGGTCTCGACGCGGTGGTGGCGCGACGCGGTGATCTACCAGGTGTACGTCCGCAGCTTCGCGGACGGCAACGGTGACGGGATCGGCGACCTGCTCGGCGTGCGCAGCCGCCTGCGCTACCTGTCCGACCTCGGCGTGGACGCGATCTGGCTGACGCCGTTCTATCCCTCGCCGATGGCCGACTTCGGATACGACGTGGCCGACTATCGCGACGTCGATCCGCTCTTCGGCGCGCTCGCGGACGCCCAGGCGCTGATCGCCGACGCCCACCGGCTGGGCCTGCGGATCATCGTGGACGTGGTGCCCAACCACACCTCCGACCGCCACCCCTGGTTCGAGGCCGCGCTGAAGGCCGGGCCGGGCAGCCCGGAGCGGGAGCGCTACATCTTCCGGGAGGGCAAGGGCGCGTCCGGCGAGCTGCCGCCCAACGACTGGGAGTCGATCTTCGGCGGGCCCGCCTGGACCCGCGTCGAGGACGGCCAGTGGTATCTGCACCTGTTCGCGCCCGAGCAGCCGGACCTCAACTGGGAGCACCCGGAGGTGCACGAGGAGTTCGCCGACGTGCTGCGGTTCTGGCTCGACCTCGGCGTGGACGGCTTCCGCATCGACGTGGCGCACGGCATGGTCAAGGCGCCGGGCCTGCCCGACGTGGGCGCCCGGGGCCAGGCCGAGATGATCGGCGCGCAGGTCGTGCCGTTCTTCGACCAGGACGGCGTGCACGAGATCCACCGGGCCTGGCGCCGCATCCTCGACTCCTACGAGGGCGAGCGGATCGGGGTGGCCGAGGCGTGGGCGCCCACCCCCGAGCGGCTGGCCAACTATGTCCGCCCCGACGAGCTGCACCAGGCGTTCAACTTCCACTTCCTCAAGACGCCCTGGGACGCGGCGCTCTTCAAGGAGGTCATCGACGAGTCCGTGCGCACGGCGGCACTGGTGGGCGCGCCCTCGACCTGGGTCCTGTCCAACCACGACGTCAAGCGGCACGTCACCCGCTACGGCGGCGGCGAGCGCGGCCTGCGCAGGGCGCGGGCGGCGGCGCTGCTCATGCTGGCGCTGCCCGGCTCCGCCTACATCTACCAGGGCGAGGAGCTGGGGCTGCCCGAGGTGCTCGACCTGCCCGAGCAGTCCCTCCAGGATCCGCAGCGGCTGCGCGACCCCGACAGCGGGCGCGACGGCTGCCGGGTGCCGCTCCCGTGGACCGCCGCAGGCGAGCCGCCGTACGGCTTCACCCCGCCGGGCGTCTACGAGAGCTGGCTGCCGATGCCGGCCGACTGGCGCGACCTGTCGGTGGAGGCGCAGCTGCGCGACGGCGCGTCGATGCTCAGCCTCTATCGGGCCGCCCTCGCCCTCCGGCGGGAGCACCCGGAGCTGGGCGACGGCACGCTGACGTGGCTCGACAGCCCGCCCGGCACGCTCGCGTTCCGGCGCGGCGACTCGTTCGCCTGCGTGATCAACATGACGCGGGAGTGGGTGGAGACGGAGGCGCCCGGCGACCTGCTGCTGGCCAGCGGAGGGCCCGAGACGTCCGGCGAAAACGTGCGGCTCGCTCCCGACTCGGCCACCTGGTGGACCGCGAGGAATGTCTAAAGTAATGCTCATGAACAACACACGGCTCGCCGACATCGCCGCCCAGGCCGGAGTCAGCGAGGCGACGGTGAGCCGTGTGCTCAACGGCAAGGCGGGGGTCTCCCCGGCCACCCGCCAGGCCGTGCTCACCGCCCTCGACCTGATGGGCTACGAGCGGCCCCAGCGGTTGCGCCAGCGCAGCAACGGCCTGATCGGCCTGGTGATCCCGGAGCTCGGCAACCCGATCTTCCCGGCGTTCGCCCAGGCGATGGAGAAGTCGCTGATCCAGCACGGCTTCACGCCGATCCTGTGCACCCAGGAGCCCGGCGGAGCCCCCGAGGACGAGTTCACCGAGATGCTCCTCGACCGGGGCGTGTCCGGCATCGTCTTCGTCTCCGGCCTGCACGCCGACACCACCGCCAGGATGGACCGCTACAACCGGCTCACCGACCGCGGGCTGCCGATCGTGCTCGTGGACGGCTACAACGAGGCCATCCCCGCGCCGTTCATCTCACCCGACGACCGGCTCGCCGCGCGCCTGGCCGTACAGCACCTGGTGGACCTCGGGCACGAGCGCATCGGCCTCGCGCTGGGACAGCGGCGCTTCGTCCCGGTCATCCGCAAGATCGAGGGCTTCCGCCAGGCGATGGCGCAGCTGCTCGGCCTGGCCGACGTCGACGACCTCATCCAGCACTCGCTGTTCTCCGTGGAGGGCGGGCAGGCCGCCGCCTCGGCGCTGCTCGACCGGCGCTGCTCGACCGGGGCTGCACCGGCATCTTCTGCGCGAGCGACCTCATGGCGCTCGGCGCGATCCGCGCCGCCCGCGAGCGCGGGCTGTCGGTGCCCGGCGACGTGTCGGTCGTCGGGTTCGACGACTCGCCGCTGATGGCGTTCACCGACCCGCCGCTCACGACCGTGCGCAAGCCGATCGTCGCGATGGCGGCCGCCGCCGTCGAGACCCTGCTCGAGGAGATCGGCGGCACTCCCGCCAAGCACGTCGAGCTGGTCTACCAGCCCGAGCTCGTGGTGCGCGGCTCCACCAGCTCGGGCCCGCTGGTCAACCGCTGAGCCCCTGCCGGGGTCTCGCCTTCCCCGGCCCGGCGGCCACGCGAGGTCGCCACGCCGGGCTCTCCCGACCTTCCGCGGAGCGTTGCCAATGACCGATCATCCCATCGACGTCCTGGTCGTGGGCGGCGCCGGCGTCGACACGACCGTCTACGTGCCCGAGCTGCCCCTGCCGTACGCCGACACCTACGCCGTGCCGCCCGTGGTGGACCGGATCGGCAACACCGGCGCGGGGGTCGCGCTCGGCTGCCACGCCCTCGGCCTGCGCGTGAAGTTCGTCGACCTCATCGGCGACGACCCGCAGGGCGCGCTGATCCGCGGCCACCTCGCCGCCCGTGGCGTGGACTTCGCCCACGCCCCGTCGGAGGCGGGCACCCGCCGCAGCGTCCTGCTCGTGGACCCCGGCGGCAGGCGCCTGTCGCTGTTCGACCCCAGGGCCGTACCCGGCCAGCGGATGCCGCGCGACCTCTACCTGCCCGCGCTCCGGTCGGCCCGGCACGTCCACGTCTCGATCGTGGACTTCGCCCGGCACGTCTACGCCGACATCCCCGACGGCACGACGGTCTCGACCGACCTGCACGACTGGGACGGGAAGAACCCGCATCACGAGGATTTCGCCTACTCCTCCGACGTGGTCTTCCTGTCGGCGGCCAGGCTCGGCGGGCGGCGCGAGGAGATCATGCGGGCGATCGCCGGGCGGGGCCGCGCGTCGGTGGTCGTGTGCACGGACGGGGCCGCGGGCTGCCACGTGCTGGCCGGAGGGCGGATCCGCGCCTTCCCGGCCGCGCCGCCTCCCGGTCCCGTGGCCGACAGCAACGGCGCCGGCGACGCGTTCGTGTCCGGCTTCCTGTACGGACGCCTGACCGGCCGGCCCCTGGAGGAGTGCGTACGGCTGGGCGCGGTGGCCGGGGCGCACGCGTGCACCGCGGAAGGCACGCACGAGGACCCGATCGGCCCCGACGCCCTGCTGCGCGCGCTGTCCTAAGGCTGCCCGTCAGGCTGCCCGTGAGGCTGTGCGCGGGGGTTGGTTATGGGGTGACGCCGGGCTCGCCACCGCAGGTGAGCGGTCGCGGGCCCGGCACCCATGGACGTGTCCGGGTCGCGGTCACGAGCATGGCCGCCGGCTCCGCCGAGGGAGGAAGGACGGACCGGCGAGCTTGAGGAGCCCCGGAAAGCGCCCGGGGGCGGGGCACTCGGGACCCGGCATGGCTGGGAGCGAACCCAGAGACCGGGGAGTGCTCGGGGCCCCGGCGCGGGTGGGAGCGCTCTGGAACCCGGAAGCGCTCAGGGACCCGGATCCGCTCAGGGGCGTAGCGCTCAAGGACGCAGCGCGGCGGCCTCGGACGCGAGCTTCTCGATCCTGGCGAAGTCGCCCGCCGCGACCAGGCTGCGCGGGGTGAGCCAGCTCCCGCCGACGCAGCCGACGTTCGGCAGGGCGAGGTAGGCCGGCGCGTTCGACGGGGTGATCCCACCCGTGGGACAGAACCGCACGTCGGGCAGCGGGCCGCCCAGCGACTTGAGATACGCGACGCCGCCGGCCGGCTCGGCCGGGAAGAACTTGAGCTCGCGCACACCGCGCTCGGCCAGCGTCATCGCCTCGGTGGCCGTGGCGACGCCCGGCAGGAACGGCACGCCCGAGGCGAGCATGGCCGCGAGCAGGCCGGGCGTGGTGCCGGGGGAGACGAGGAAGCGGGACCCGGCCTCGACCGCGGCCTCCACGTCCTCGGGCGAGCGCACGGTGCCCGCGCCGACCACGGCCTCCGGCACCTCGGCGGCGATCCGCCGGATGGCGTCGAGTGCGGCCGGGGTGCGCAGCGTGACCTCGATGACCGGCAGCCCGCCCGTGACCAGGGCCCGGGCGAGGGGGACGGCGCTGTCCGCGTCGTCCAGGACGACCACCGGGACGACCGGTGCGAGGTCGAGAAGGTTGCTCATACCAGCTCCACATCGGGATTTCGTTGGGCGAGCCAGGCGGCCGCACCCGTCAGCGCGGGCTGCTCGGCGGTGATCAGGACGGTGGCGATCGCGGCGGCGTACTCCGTCAGCGCCGGCGCGGTCGTCTCGAACCGGGCCCGGAACGCGCTGCCCGGGATCCGCGAGAGCAGGCGGGGCAGCACGCCGCCGCCCAGGGATACCCCGCCCCGCGCGGCGAAGGGGAGCGCCACGCCGCCGGCGAAGCTGCCGAGCATGGCGAGGAAGACCTCCACGGTCTCGGCGCACAGCGGGTCGTCCGAGGAGGTGATCTGCGCGGCCGTGCGGTCCTCGGGCGTGACGCCGCGCACGAGCGCGAGCCCGCGGTGCAGGCGCGGCAGCCCGGTGCCCGACAGCAGGTGCTCGGCGTCCACGTACGGCAGGCCGTCCGCGCGCACCGCCCGGACGATCTCCATCTCCAGGTCGGTGACGGCGGGAGCCGCGATGTGCCCGCCCTCGCCGGGCACCGGCTGCCACCCCTCCCGTACGGGCACGAGACCGGCCACCCCGAGCCCGGTGCCGGGCCCGAGCACGACCTTCGTCAGGCCGGCCGTCGGCGGCGGGCCGCCGAGCGGCACGAGGTCGTCCCCCGCCAGGTGCGGCAGCGAGATCGCCAGCGCCTCGAAGTCGTTGAGCAGCACCGTACGCGGGATGCCGAGCTCCTTGACGGACCCGGTCCATCCCGCGTTCGTCAGCCGGTATCGGTCGTCCTCGACCGGACCGGCGATCGCCAGGCACGCGGCCCCCGGCCGAACTCCGCCCGCATGGTCTGCGAGATAGGCGGCTACGGCATCGGCAAGGCCGAGATGCTGGGAAACGTCGAGTACGGCTACCGCCTCCGGCTGCCCTCCGGGCCGGGTCACCAAACCGAACCTGGCGTTGGTTCCGCCGACGTCCGCGACCAGCCAGGGAAGGCTCACGCGGCACCTCCGAAGACGCTCGCGCCGCGCTCGGCCGGGCCGACCGTGCGGCGGAACGAGGCGAACAGCTCGCGGCCGGTGCCGGCCCACTGCTCGTCGGTCAGCGGGGCGCCCTCCGGCGTACGACCGGTGAGGTCGGCGAGCACGGTGAGGGTGCCGGCGGCCGAGTCGAGGCGGATCACGTCGCCGTCGCGCAGCAGCGCGATCGGCCCGCCGTCGGCGGCCTCGGGAGACAGGTGGATCGCCGCGGGGACCTTCCCCGAGGCGCCGGACATGCGGCCGTCGGTGACGATGGCCACCTTCTGGCCGCGGTCGAGCAGGACGGCCAGCGGTGGGGTGAGCTTGTGCAGCTCGGGCATGCCGTTGGCCCGGGGGCCCTGATAGCGGACGACCGCGACGAAGTCCTGCCCGTCGAGCTCGCCCCGCTCGAACGCGGCGAGCAGGTCGAGCTGGTCGTCGAACACCTTGGCGGGGGCCTCGATCACCAGGTGCTCGGGCTTGACGGCGGAGACCTTGCTCACCGCCCGGCCCAGGTTGCCCGTCAGCATGTGGATGCCCCCGTCGGGGGAGAACGGCTCGGCGACCGGCCGAAGGACGTCGGTGTCGGTGCTGGGCTCGGTCCGCTCGTCCCACACCAGCGCGCCGTCCTTGAGCGTGGGAGCCGAGCGGTAGAGGCCGAGTCCGCGCCCGGCGACCGTGAGCACGTCCTCGTGGAGCAGCCCGGCGTCGAGCAGGTCGCCGATGAACACCGCCATGCCGCCCGCGGCCTGGAAGTGGTTCACGTCCGCCTGGCCGTTGGGGTACATGCGGGTGATCAGCGGCACGACCTTCGACAGGGCCGCCATGTCGTCCCAGGTCAGCTCGATGCCGGCGGCCGCGGCCATGGCGACCAGGTGCATCGTGTGGTTGGTGGAGCCGCCGGAGGCCAGCAGCGCGACGACCGCGTTGACGATCGCCTTCTCGTCCACGACCTCGGCGACGGGCGTGTACTCCGCGCCGTGCGGGGTGATCGCGACCGCCCGCCGGGCCGCCGCCGCGGTCAGCGCGCGCCGCAGCTCGGTGTGCGGGTTGACGAACGTCGCTCCCGGCAGGTGGAGGCCCATGACCTCCATGAGGAGCTGGTTGGAGTTGGCGGTGCCGTAGAACGTGCAGGTGCCGGGGGAGTGGTAGGACGAGGCCTCGGCGTCGAGCATCTCCAGTCGGCCGATCTTGCCTTCCGCGAAGGCCTGCCGCGCCCTGGCCTTGACCTTGTTGGGCAGGCCCGAGGTCATGGGCCCGGCGGGGACGAATATCGCCGGCAGGTGCCCGAAGCGTAAGGCGCCGATGAGCAGTCCCGGGACGATCTTGTCGCAGACCCCGAGCAGCAGGGACGCGTCGAACATGTCGTGCGACAGCGCGATCGCGGTCGCCATCGCGATCACGTCGCGGCTGTAGAGCGACAGCTCCATGCCGGCCCGGCCCTGGGTGACGCCGTCGCACATCGCGGGCACGCCGCCCGCCACCTGTGCCACGCCGCCCGCCTCGCGGACCGCCCGCTTCAGCTCCGGCGGGTAGGTCTCGTACGGCTGGTGCGCCGACAGCATGTCGTTGTACGAGGTCACGATGGCCACGCCCGGCTTCGCCGTACCACGCAGGCCGATCTTGTCCTCGGCAGGTGCGGCGGCGAAGCCGTGGGCCAGGTTGGCGCAGCCGAGCCGCCCCCGGGCCGGCCCCCGCTCACGCAGTTCGGCCCCGGCGCGGCGCACCCGCTCCAGGTAGGCCTCGCGGCTCTCGCGGCTGCGCGCGACCACGCGTTCGGTGACCTCGGTGATAACGGGGTGCGTCACGGAAGGTTCTCCTCCTGCCGGGGCCGCCGCGAGGCGGGGTCCAACTCGCCCCGGATCCTTCGTCCCGGGACGTGTGCCCGGCCTGACGTCCGGTCTTCGACCCGTTGATCGGGCACCAGGTGTCGATCGGGCACGGAAGGGACAGTATCGGGAAGTTATGCGACTTTTCAAGCCGACTTTTGTAACTTCGAATGAATAAGTCATTGAACTTAGGTGAGCTTCTGTGCTTCACTTACGCTCGATGTCACGTCTAGCCACGACCGGCGAGGTCCTCCAGCTCATCCGGAGCGGGGAGGCGGTGACGCGCGCCGACATCGGCCGTGTGACGGGCCTGTCCCGCCCGGCCGTCGCGCACCGCGTCAGCGACCTGCTGCAGCGCGGGTTGATCGTGGAGGACGCCGAGGGGCCGTCCACCGGCGGCCGCCCGCCCATGCGACTGCGCTTCGCCACCTCCGGGGGAGTCGTCCCGGTGGCCTCGCTCGGCGCCCGCCGTACGCAGATCGCGCTGTGCGACCTCGCGGGCGAGGTGCTGCACCGCACCGACCTGGACATCGACGTCGAGGAGGGGCCGGGCGTCGTCCTGCCCCTGCTCATGGACACCTGGGAAAAGCTGCTCGACGGGCGCGACGACGTCGTCGGCATCGGCCTGGGCGTGCCTGCGACCGTGGAGTTCGCCGCCGGCCGGGTCGAGAGCGCCCGCGTGATGGCGAGCTGGACCGGCGTGGTGATCCCGCCGATCATCGCCGAGCGGTTCGACGTGCCGGTGCTCGTGGACAACGACGTGAACGTCATCGCGATGGGCGAGCACCGGGTCGTCTACGCCTCGGAGCTCGACGACCTGCTGTTCGTGAAGGTCTCCACCCGCATCGGCGCCGGAGTCATCTCCGGCGGCGGCATCCTGCGCGGCGCGCTCGGCGCGGCCGGGGAGATCGGGCACATCCCCGTGCGGGACGGCGGCGGAGTGCTGTGCCGCTGCGGCAACCTCGACTGCGTCGACTCGGTCGCCAGCGGCACCGCCATCCTGCGCGACCTGCGGGCGAAGGGCCGCGACGTGATGTCGCTCGCCGACGTGACCGCCCTGGTCCGGGCAGGCGACGCGGAGACCATGGCCGTGGTGCGGCAGGCAGGCCGCTGGCTGGGCGAGGTCATCTCCGGTGCGGTCAACCTGCTCAACCCCGCCGTCGTGGTCCTCGGCGGCGACGTCGCCGAGATGTTCCAGCCGCTCGTGTCGGGCGTGCGCGAGGTCGTCTACCGGCGCTCGACCCAGCTCGCCACCCGCAGCCTGCGCATCGAGCGCAGCCGCCTCGGGCCCGGCGCCGGCATCACCGGCTGTGCCCTCATGGTGCTCGACCACGTCCTGTCGGCCCAGGCCGTCGACGCCGCCGCCCGCTGAAGTCCGCCGTCTGGCAGAGCGGCGTTGTCGGGCGGAGTGACGCTGTTGGGCGGAGTGCGCCGGCGAACACACGGCCTTCGTCGCGGCGCCCGTGAGCGGCTCGCCTGACAGGAGGCCGGACGGAACCCTGCCGCGAAGCCGCACATCACAGGATCACGCGGTTCGCGGGGTGCGCAAGGAGTGCCACGTGTTGGCCGGGCGGGCGTGATGCTCAGGGCGGGATGCTCAGGGCGGGATGCTCAGGGCGGGATGCTCAGGGCATGGTGCCCGGGGAATGCCCGGCGAATGGCCGGTGGACGCCCTGGTTCGCCACGCGAGCAGCCAGGAGAGTGGAGCCATGACCGGTGCATGCACGCCGACGCGCGGCGGGGAGCGCCGCTGTTTCCCCACTCCGGCGTCGCCGACGTGAAGGTCCGCACGAGGCGGTCCTCCGGAGACGGTACGGCGCTCCGCGGACCGCTGACAGCCGCGACGACCGGCGCCGGTCACGCCTGACGGATGCGATCGGAAGGACGACATCATGACCGTGCGCTCCTTGACGAAGACGACCATCGGACTGGGCGCGGCGTTCGCGCTGATGGCGGGGGCCATCGCGAGCGCAACCCCAGCCAATGCGCAGGTGCGGGGGGAGGTGCGGCGGGCAGTGGGGGTGCAGGGGGATGCGGGGGTGCACGCGGAGGTGGGGGTGCAGGGGGAGGTGGGGGTGCAGGGGGAGGTGGGGGTGCGGGGGGAGGTGCAGACGCAGGCGAGGGCGGAGCCTGCCACGGCCGGGTTCGCGCCCGCCGTGAGCTGCTCGATCTCGCTGCCTCCGTCGGGCTCCTTCCTGGAGGCCACCTACTCCCAGCCCAACGCGTGCGGGAAGTGCGTGGCCGCGGGCAGCGCATATGAGGCGACCGGGAACTACCGCGCCTACTGCCGGAACCTCCGTGACGGCGGCACCGTCGTCGCGGTCCAGCTCTGGCTCTTCTGCGTGGTCTGCAGAAGCGGTGAGCCGCTTGTCAGCCGTGCCGTGATGGCCTGAGACCGCCACCCGCGGCGCGCTTCCCCGGTGACGTTCGGGAAGCGCGCCGCGGGTCGTCACGTCGGCACCGGCCGCAGGTGTCCGGGTGACCGGAACTGGGGTGACCGGCATGGGCTCGGTGATCAGTGCCAGGCGTCCAGACGCGACCGCCACCGGGGCGACCGGCAGCGGCACGCGGATCCGACCCGCACGGAGGTGGCCTCACTGTCTTGCCGGACCGGTTCGCGGCACGCGGCCGCGGCGAGCAGGGCCCGCTCCCGCCCGTCCAGGCCCAGCGCCTCGGCTAGCCGCCGAAGCGACGCGCTGCGGGGCCGCCCCACGGCGTCGCCCTCGATCCTGCCGATGGTGCGGACGTTGACGCCCGCCCGGTCGGCGAGCTGCTCCTGGGTCAGCAGCGCGCGCTCCCGCCAGGCCCGGATGAGCGCCCCTAGGCTTCGAGGCTCCTTTTCACGTATGGGTGTCGTCCGTTTCATGGCTCGACTCTCCCGGCGGCCCGAGCATGCGCCAAGGACGGCTGCGGCGGCAGGTCCGGAATCTTGGACTGTCCGTCCGTCACCCCGCCCCCGCCACGGCGAGGCGGGCACGCGACGCGGTCAGAGGCGGGGACGCGATGTGGTCAGAGGCGGGGACGCGACGCGGTCACGGGCGGAGAGCCGCCAGGTCGACGTGCCGCAGGCGGCCCGGATCGTCGATCATCTCGATCGCGGTGATCTTGTCGTGATCGAAGGTGAAGGCCAGCGCCCCGATGAGGCGTCCCTGCGGGACGATCGCGAGGCCAACGGCGCCGTCCACCAATGCGGGCCGTACGAACCGGGCGGCACGCGAGAAGGTGAGCGCATGGGCGCCCACGGCTCGCGCACCCCGCACCGGCTCCGCGTCGCCGTCCCTGAGCAGGACATCGGGATCGAGCACGGCGAGCAGCCCGTCGAAATCACCATGCCGCAGCGCGGTGAGGAAGGCGTCCACGACCCGCCGCTGCCGGGCGATGTCCACCTGCCGGGGCGGGGTCGCGCCCACGACCCGTCTGCGGGCCCGGCTGGCGAGCTGACGGGCGGCGGCGGGGGACCTTCCCACGATGTCGGCGATCTCGCCGAAGGGCACGGCGAAGACGTCGTGCAGGACGAAAGCGAGCCGTTCGGCGGGGGCGAGACCGTCGAGCACGACCATCAGCGCGGGACCGATCGAGTCGGCCAGCAGGGCCTCGGCTTCGGGATCTCCCGCGTCGTGGGCTTCGGCGGCGGGCTCGGCGGTGACGTCGGGAAGGGGTTCCTCACGGCGGTTGCGGCGCGCGCGGAGCATGTTCAGGCACTCCCGGGCGACGACGGTGGTCAGCCAGCCCGCGAGGTTGGCCACGCCGGCGGTGTCGGCGCCGCTGAGCCGCAGCCACGCGTTCTGCACCGCGTCGTCCGCCTCCGCGTGCGAGCCCAGCATCCGGTAGGCGACCGCCCGCAGGTGGGGCCGCTGCTCCTCGAAGCGTACGGCCAGCCCGTCTTCGTCCATCGGTCACATCCTTCCGCCGCCGGGGTTCATGGCGATGAACCCGGACCCCGCTCGGATGTGACAAGGAGCATCTCATGGCAACGATTTCGAGCAGCACCAGGAACTGGGCACGCGTGCGCGCGGCCGGCTACTGGACGTCCACCGTGGCGGTGACGGCCGAACTGGCGATCGGCGGCGTCTGGGACATCGCGCGGATTCCGTACGTCAGCGACCTGGTGACGCACCTGGGCTATCCGTCCTACTTCCTGGTGCTGCTGGGCACCTGGAAGGTGCTCGGGGCGATCGCCCTGCTCGTCCCGCGTTGCGCGCTGGTCAAGGAGTGGGCCTACGCGGGCGTCTTCTTCACCTACACCGGGGCCGTGGTCTCCCACCTGACCACCGGGTACGCCGTGGGCGAGGTGTGGGTGCTCTCCATGCTGACCGCGCTCACCGCGGTGTCCTGGGCGCTGAGGCCCTTCGGCCGCCGCACCGGCGGTCTCGCTGAGCGGTGACGGTGTGCCGCGTCGGGCGTCTTGCCGTGCGGTGACAGGGTGCCGCGTCGGCCGTCTCGCCGTGCGGCGAGAGCGTGCCGCGCCGGCCGTCTTGCCGTGCGGTGACAGGGTGCCGCGTCGGCCGTCTTGCCGTGCGGTGACAGGGTGCCGCGTCGGCCGTCTCGCCGTGCGGCGAGAGCGTGCCGCGCCGGCCGTCTTGCCGTGCGGTGACAGGGTGCCGCGTCGGCCGTCTTGCCGTGCGGTGACAGGGTGCCGCGTCGGCCGTCTCGCCGTGCGATGAGAGCCTGCCGCGTCGGCCGTCTTGCCCCGTGGTGAGACGGTCGGCGGCGGCGTGGCCGGTTCGAACGCCGTCAATAGGAGCGCCAAGGCCGGGTAACGGAAATGTCCCCGGGGGGCACTAGGCTCTGTGCCGATCTTTCAGTGCCTCCCAGGAGTTCTTCGTGCGTGAACGTGTCCGCCGTCTGATCGAGTCGCCGCGGTTCCAGCAGGTGATCACGGTGGTGATCCTCTTCAACGCGGCCACGCTGGGCGTCGAGACCTCGGCCGAGGCGACCGCCCAATACGGCACGGAACTGCATGTCGCCGACCACGTCGCCCTGTACATCTTCGTGGCGGAGATCCTCGCCAAGATCTACGTCTACCGGTGGCGGTTCCTCCGCGACGCCTGGAACGTCTTCGACCTGCTGATCATCGGCTTCTCGTTCCTCCCCACGGCCGGGGGCCTGTCGGTGCTGCGGGCGCTACGCGTCCTGCGGGCACTGCGGCTCATCTCGGTCGTGCCGTCGCTGCGGCGGGTGGTCTCCGCGCTGCTCACCGCCATCCCCGGCATGAGCTCGATCGTCGTGCTGCTCGGCCTCATCCTGTACGTCGCCGGCGTCATGGGCACCAAGCTGTACGGCGCCGCCGCGCCCGAGTATTTCGGCGACCTGCCCACGTCGCTGTACACGCTGTTCCAGGTCATGACGGGCGACGGCTGGTCGGAGATCAACCGCCAGCTGATGGAGAGCCACCCCTCGTCGTGGATCTACTTCGTCATCTTCGTGCTGGTCTGCACCTTCGTCGTGCTGAACCTCTTCATCGCGGTCGTGGTGAGCGCGATGGAAGAGGAGGCCAGGGACACGGACGACCGCTCGACGCTGGCCGAGCTGTCGGCCCTGCGCGAGGAGATCAGGAGCCTGCGTGAGAGCCTCGGCGAACGGGTGCCCTCCTGATATCCCCGTGCCCTCCTGACATCCAGGGCCGCCAGCCGATGATCATCGCTTGCTAGACTCCGCCCATGCGGCTTCCGACGGACGCTGAGATCCGCGCACTGCACGCGAGACACGCGCCGACGGAGGAGGCGTTCGACCTCGTCTACACGCACTGCGAGATCGTCTGCGCTATCGCCTTGCAACTGGCCGACCGCGCCGACCGCGCCGGGCTCGACGTCGACGCCGACGTGGTGCGGGCCGGAAGCCTCCTGCACGACGTCGGCGTCTACCTGCTCTACGACGAGGACGGGCGGCTCGACCACGCCGGTTACGTACGCCACGGAGTCCTCGGCCACGAGCTGCTCCGCAAGGAGGGCTTCCCCGAGAGGCTGTGCCGGTTCTGCTCCCACCACACGGGCGTGGGGATCAGCCGGGACGACGTGCTGCGACAGGGCCTGCCGCTGCCTCCCCGCGACTACCTCGCGGAGTCGGCCGAGGAACGGCTTGTGATGTTCGCGGACAAGTTCCACAGCAAGACCGACCCGCCGAGGTTCGTCACCGCGGACACCTACGCGGCCCATGTGCGCCGCTATGGCGACGACAAGGCCGAGGCGTTCGCGTCGATGTGCGCCGCCTTCGGTGTCCCCGACCTGCGGCCGCTCGCGGCCGCGTACGGGCACGAGATCGTGTGACCGCGACCGGCAGGGGCCGTGGGCCACCGGATTCGTCCGCAGTGCTCCGGCCTTCAGTCCGGTAGAGGTGCCGCGCACGCGGCACGGGCTGGAGCCCGGCCTTCAGGCCGGCGAGCGCGTCACGGGGTCAGGACGATCCTGCCGAACACCTCTCCGGCGTCCATCTTCCGGTGCGCCAGCACGGCCTGCTCCAGCGGCAGCACCTCGTGCACCACGGCGTGCAGCGCGTCGCGCCCCGCGGCGGCGAACTGCTCGATCCGTACGGCACGCCGGTCGGAGGCGGCAACGGTGTCGGCGCTGAAGGTGGCGAAGGACAGCGACTTCCGGAACGCGGCCATCATCGTCGTGCCGAAGTCCGCCGGAGGCTGCCCTCCGACCACGCCGACGACCACCAGCCGGCCGTTCGGGTTGAGCCTGTCGAGGAAGGAGGGCAGGTCCGGACCGGCTACGACGTCGATGACGATGTCGTAGCCCGTAGGAGCGCCCTCGCCGCCCTCACCGGAGCGGTCCAGCACGTGGGTCGCGCCGAGCTTGCGCAGCCGCTCGCCGCGCTCGGCCGACGAGGTGGTGACCGCCACCGCACCGGCGCCGCCGCGAGCCGCGAGCTGTACGGCCAGGATCCCTATGCTGCCCGCCGCGCCGCGCACCAGCACCGACTCTCCGGGGGCGAAGTGGGCGTGGGCGAGGGCGAAGTGGGCCACCACACCGGAGCTGCCGAGCGTCACCGCGTCGACGGCGGACAGGTCCGCGGGAAGGGGGACGATCTCCTCGACCGGGGCGACCGCCTGCTCGACGTAGCCGCCGCCCACGCCGGTGGACGCCCACACCCGCTGGCCGATCCATGAGGTGTCGACGTCGTCGCCGACGGCGATCACGGTGCCCGCCACCTCGCCGCCGGGGATGTGGCCTTCCGTGAAACCGTAGGCGGCCAGAGCGCCGCTTCGGATCACGGCGTCCACGCCGCCGACGCCGATCGCCTCCGTGGCGATCAGCACCTGCCCGGCGCCCGGAACCGGGGCGGGGAGGTCGATGACGGCCAGACCTTCGGGAACTCCGAACGCCTTGATCGCGACTGCCTTCACTGTTGTCTCCGTGTTTGGGGATCGATCGGTCCGGGGCGGCTCAGTGCGCTTGCGGGCCGTCCCGGGGAAGCGCGGAGCTTCCACGCCTCGGACGCTAACGAACTCCGCCGTCCCGGCGGCCGAAGTGAGAACGGTGCGCGACCACTTGACTCGGATCCCGCGTCGCGACGCTCCAACGGTCCGCGAACGCATGCGCGAGCACCCGGCGAGCAGCATGCAAGAACGGTTGAGGGTGCGGCCCACGCTCTCGCCACCAGGCGGTGCTCGGATCCCGCGTTCCGACGCTCCGGATGGTCGTGAACGCATGCTCAAGCACGTGGCGAGCAGCACGCGGGAACGGTTGAGGGTGCGGCCTACGCTCTCGCCACCAGCCGGTCGATCTGGACGTCGAGCGGAGGCGCGCCGAGGCGGTTGTCGACCTCCTCGTACGGCACGGCGGGCGGCTCGTCGACGCGGATGGCGCGCAGATATTCGGCGAAGTTCTCCAGCTTCTGCCCGTCCCTGGCGAGGCCTCGGCGGAGAAGCCGCTCACGCAGCGTCGGGCCGTCGGAGCGGATCCAGATCAGGTGTACGTCCGGCCCGCCCAGCGCCTCCACCCACGCGTGCCAGAGCGCCGCGTCGTGCACCTGGGAGGTGAAGGGCCCGCCGAGCATCACCGGGCACCCGTGGGAGCGGATCTCCCTGGCCGTCGCCGTCATGCCGGCGTACTCATGCCGTTTGACGTGCTCGTCATACCACGGCCCCTCACGCTCGCCCGTGGGCCTGCCGTACGCCGCGAGTGTGGCCTCGACGAAGGCGCCGTACATCGTGTCCTTGTCGAGCAGGGCGGGCACGGGGTCGAGACGGGCCAGCAGCAGCTCGCAGACGGTCGACTTGCCCGCGCCCGGCGGACCGGACACCACCCAGACGGGAGCGGTCATCGCGGCGGCCCGTAGGGCTCGATGGGCGGATCGGAGTAGGGCCCGCCGTCCGCCGCCCCGCCGTCCACAGCCCCGCCGTCCGCCGCCCCGCCGTCCACAGCCCCGCCGTCCGCCGCCCCGCCGTCCACAGCCCCGGCGTCCGAGTCGCCGACCCGCCGGCCGGCCTCCTCCGTCACCCGCAGGACGTACAGGTCCTTGCGGGGATCGACCGGCACCAGGCCGTAGCCGGTGTCGCCCTCGTCCTCGGCGAGGCCGAGTCGCCGCATCGCGGTCTCCAGCGTCGCGGGCGCGGTGAGCCGGACGGTGATGAGCACCTCGGCCACCGGCCCCGCCTCCCTCTGCTGGACGTCTCGTCACCGGACGGCGCGGCGGCCCCAGGCCGCTTTCGTCGCACACCGCTTCCGCGGCCCGCATGACTCAGGCCGTTTTCGCGGCGCCGCGTTGTTCAGCCCGCTTCCACGGCGCTGTGTCTGCAGACCGCCTTGGCGGCGCTGCGTTGTTCAGGCCGCCTTCGCGGCGCTGCGTTGTTCAGGCCGCCTTCGCGGCGCTGCGTTGTTCAGGCCGCCTTCGCGGCTCGGCGGCGCAGCGCGGCGATGATGCCGGCGGCGTCCACCACGCCGTACCCGTAGTCGTGGTCATACCCTACGGCACTGCGATCATCGGCCGTCCGGCGGAGCAGCGTACGGAGCTGGGCGGGCGACAGCACCGTGGCAGGCCAGCGGGAGCGTACGGCGGCGACCAGCCCGGCCGCGACAGGGCAGGCGGCCGAGGTGCCCGAGTCGGGCTCGTCGTCGCCGAGCGCACCAGACCCGGCGAAGTGCGTGTAGGCGCAGAAGTCCGGCTTGCGCTTGGTCAGCCGGCCGGGGCCCTGCGAGGAGTAGCCGACCCGCATCCCCGCCGTGTCGACCCCGCCGATCGAGAGCACGCTGGGGTGGGAGTTGGCCCCGACGATGGGCCGGTCGGGGAAAGCGCACCTGCTGTCGCGGCACTGCGTCCCGCAGTTGCCCGCGGCGAACAGGATGTCCGCCCCCGCTTCGGCCAGGCTGCCGACGATGAGGTTGAACGGATGGGCCGCGTTGTCCGAGTAGTTGCCGGGGTGTCCGGGCGGGAAGTCCCAGCGCGGAGAGAACGACCCCCAGCTGTTGGTCACCACGAGCGCCCGCGACTCGGCGGGCTGGGCGTCGAGTACCTCGCGCAGGTGCGCGTACGCGGCGATGGCGTCGGACAGCAGGCCGTCGAGCGTCGAGCCGCCCTGCCGCCGCGACAGCAGCACGGGCACGTCCACCAGCGACGCCTTGGGCGCGGCGATGAGCGCGTCGAAGGCGCACATCGAGCCGTGGTCGACCGCGAAGTCCCCCGGGGTCCCGGAGACGCCCTCGGGGCTCCAGCTCCGTTCGTGATCCACCGTCACGTCCTGCCCGCGGGCGGCCTTGACGTACGCCGCGTTGATGCCGGTGTCGACGACCGCGAGGCTGACGCCGGAGCCGTCCAGCCCCTCGGCCGTCAGGTCGGGCACGCGCAACAGCCGTTCGACGTCGTGCCAGTCACCCACGGCCGGGTCGCCCCCGCAGGTGAGCGAGGTCTCGATCACCGGGTCGGCGTACACCGCGACCACGTCGCGGCGGGTCGCGGGCAGGGGGGCGACCCTGCTGGTGACCTCGTCGTCGGCGATCTCCCCGCGGACCACGACCGAGGCGTCCTGAGGCGCCATGGAGAAGACCAGCGGCTGGTTGAGCGACAGCGGGTCGCCGCCGGGGGATGCGGGCATCGGGCGAGGCACGGCCACCGGGGCGTACGAGTGGTCGAGGACCACCCCGGGCAGGCCGTCGGCCACGTCCGACGCCGCCGCGGGGACCGACGGGTCGGCGACGGCGGCGACCAGGTCGGGGGACGGACGCAACTGGATGAGTACGCGCACGACGAGTCCACTCCGTTACTGTGCGGATCGTGACTGGGTGGATGCGTTACGTGACAACCATGCTGCATCGGGAAGGCGGCGTCCACGCCTTCCCGTAAAAACGGCCTGGTGTCGCCCGGTGGGGACTCCTGGCCGGAAGCCCCGGTCTGAAAGCCCCGCTCAGCAGCACTCCGTCCGGCAGCACTCCGTCCGGCAGCACTCCGTCCGGCAGCGCTCCGTCCGGCAGCTTCGGCCGAAAGCGCCGGCCCGGCAGCCCGCGCCCGAAGGCCTCCGGCCGGGCAGCCTCGGCTCGGCGGCCCTCGGCCGGAAGCCTCCGTCCGATGCCTCCGCTAGGCGGTTCTCGCGGCGGTAGGTTCGCGGTTCTCGCTCAGCCGCGCCGTCTCAGAAGCCGCAGAGCTCCGAGAGGTTCTTGGCCGCCTTGTCGTTCGTGGTGGGCGTCGCGCGGGGGCTCGCCCCGGCGACCACCGGCGTACGGGAAGGGGACGGGCTCGGCGACGCGGACGGGGAGTGCGAGCCGGAGGGAGTGGCGGACGCCGCCGATCCGGCGGACGTCATCGGCGAGGCGGTGGCCGCGACGGTGCCCCGCTCGGCCATCGACTCCCGGATCGCGTCCCGGGTCAGCTTCCTGATCTTGACCCAGTCCGGGTTGCCGGTATAGATGAGCGGCGGCACGAACTGAAGGCTGGTGATCTTGGCGTTGCGCACCTTCATGCCGAGCGGGACGAGGTGCTCCAGCAGGTCGCGGGGGATGTCGGTGCGGAACAGATGCCGAGCAGCCGAGGCGATCTTGTTGAAGTTCGCGAGCACCGTGGCCGGGGTGACCTGCTGGGCGAGCGCACCGATGACGCAGCGCTGGCGGGCCATGCGGGAGAAGTCGTCGCTGTCCACCCGCGAGCGGCCATACCAGAGCACCTCCTCGCCGTTGAGCGTCCGGTAGCCGGCCTTGATGGTGCCGGCGGTGCCGAACTTGCCGCCCCACTTGATGTCCTGCTGGACCCGGATCTTGAGCCCTCCGACCGCGTCGATCAGGGCCGCGAAGCCGTACATGTCGACCATCGCGTAGTAGTCGATGTGCAGACCGAGGGTGTAGCCGATCGCGTCCTTCAGCGCCTGCGCGCCCCTGTTCTTGCCGCCCATGATCTGGGGGTTGTTGTCGGCGTAGTACCAGACGGAGTTGAGCAGGCCCTGCCCTTCGGCGTTGAAGCCGTTCGGGAACACCTTGTGAAGGGGGCTGCTCGCGGGGAAGCGGACGTACTGGAGGTTGCGCGGCAGGCTGAACAGGACGGTGTTGCCGGTGGCGATGTTCACGCTGGCCACGGTCATCGAGTCGGTGCGCACCCCGATCCGGTTGCCCGCCGCGTCGCCGCCGATCAGCAGGAAGTTCACGCGGGTGCGGCCGTTCCACGGGTCCTCGGCACGTACGGGGACGGGGGTCGAGCCCTCCGCCGGAGCCGTGACGTCGTCGAGTAACTGGCTGGCCGTTCTGATCGTGTTCGCGGTGAAGGCGAACGGGGCCATCACGGCCACGCACAGGACGCCCGCGACGACGCCCGACACCACCTGGCCGGTCTGCGTCAGGCGCTGTGGCCGCAGGGCGACGAACGACAGGAGCACGAGAGCGAACCAGGCGAGCGCGCACACGGCGGCTCCGGCCATGACGGCGGTCATCGTGCTGCCGCGCAGCGCGACCCCCGCGTTGTCCTTCAGGCGCAGGACCAGGATCACCAGGGCGACCAGCACGACGCCGAACGTCGCCAGCAGCGCGATCCCGGTGCGGCGGTTGCCCGCCCGCAGATGGGCCGCTCCGGGCAGGACTGCCGACAGCGCCGTCCAGCCGATCAGGGAGGCGGTCGTCAGCGGAGGGCCGAAACGCGGCTGTCCGCCGCGCGGGGCCGTCGTGGGCGGCGCGCCCGGGGGCGGCATGCCGTCCTCGCTCCGGCCATGCCGGCCCGTGTCTCCACCGGCCCGACCTGCGTCTCCTGGCCGGCTCGCGTCTCCTGGTCGGCTCGCGCCAGGCTGCCCGGGACTCGCGCCGGGGTGACCACTGGGCGGCCCGGCGTCTGCGCCCGGCTGGCCCGGGTCGCCACTGTGCTGACCGGGGTACCCACCAGACTGGCCGACATCTGCGCCGAGCGGACCGGCGTGCCCACCGGGTGGGCCTGCATGGCCGCCGGGCTGGCCGGGCTTCCCGTACGGGCCTGGGTTCTCGCCGGGCGGACCTGCGTGCCCGCTGTGCTGGCCGGGGCTCGCGCCAGGCTGGCCGGGGTGCCCACCACCGGGCTGACCTGGGTCTCCGCCGTACTGACCTGGCCGCTGACCTTCCCTGGGCCCTCCGGCCTCGTCAGCGGGACCCCCGCCTCGCATGGTTCACCGCTCTCTCTTCCGAAGCTGTGGCTAGGGATTCTAACCCCCATATCCGGACAAGGTAGACGCAAACTGTGGCGTTGATCACGACACCGAGCTGGAGCCGACTACCCAGGTGTTGCACTGGTATGCCTTCGGGCGGGTGTAGCCCTGACGGAACCAGGCCGCGTTGCTGCGCGTGTTCCCGTGGTCGCGAGGCCCTCCCGGCGGGTCGCCCAGGTGGCTGTAGGCCCACAGGAGCGTGTTGCGCTTGGTGGTGTCGATCGGATACGAGGCGGCGACCGACTGCATGAACATGCCGCCGAAACACGTCGCCTGCAGTTCGTGCCGGCGGCTCAGGGCCATCTTGCCGCTCTGGGAGCTGGAGTCGAGCGTCTGCTGCCACCAGGAGTCGGAGATGCCCGTGAGGTTCTGGATGTGGTGCCCGTACTCGTGGGCCATCATGCTGATGATGATCCCGTTCCACGAGCCGAGCGGGCCGTACTCCCTCGCCATGGCCGAGGTGGAGGCGTAGATCGTGCTGTTGCTCGGGCAGTAGTACGGCACGTTGCTGCCGGGGGAGGGATAGTCGCCGCACGCGCCCCTGCCCTTGCGCGCCGCGATCATGTAGTGCGGCGGGCTCCAGTCGAACCCCACCCGCTCCAGTGCCGGCCCCCACGCCTTGCCCATGCACGTGCCGGTCTTGAGGATCAGCGCCTTGAACTGGGAGTGGTTGTAGATGCTCGCGTTCCCCGCCCGGCAGTTCGTCGTCGCCAGCGACCCGGCCCGATAGAGGCTGTTGTTCTTCGTCGTGCGGTTGAGCACGGGCTTCGGCCGCGTCGTGGGCTGAGAGGTCGGCTTCGACGTCGGCTTCGAGGTGGGCTGCTCGGACGGTTCCGTGCTCGTGGTGGCGTCGTCCGTGGGGAACGGCGAGAAGGTGAAGCTCGGGATCGCGACCGGCGAGACCGTCTCGGTGTGGTGCGTGAGGCCGGTCAGCGCGCCCACGACCACGATGAGCACGAAGACCAGCGCCAGCACGCCCATGAGCGCGCCGATGACCGCCCCTCCGCCGGACTTGCGGCGGGGTGGCCGCCAGGCGGGCGGCGGATAGGGGGCGCCGGGCCCGTGCGGGGGAGGCGGAGGCTGCGGAGCCCACCCCGGCCCCTGGGGCGGCGCCGGCTGCTGCGCCGGTGGCGGTGGCACCTGGAACGGCGTGCCCTGTGGTGCTGCCAGGGGTGCCGGCTGGGGCATCGGCTGCGGAGGTGCCTGGGGCGGCGCTTGGGGCGGTGCGGCCTGGAACGGCGCCGCTTGGAACTGCATGCCCTGCGCAGGGCCGGGGGACGCCGTGCTCCCCATCGATCCCGGGAAGTCCTGCGGATATCCGGGCCCGCCCGGCGCGTACGCCTGGCCTCCCTGGTGGCCCGCCGCCCCGTTCGGCGCGTACGGTGCGCCGGGTTGCGGGGCCGCCGGGGCAGTGGGGGACGGCGAGGGTGCGTAGGGCTGCCCGTAGGGCCCGGCGTACGACTGGGCCGGCGGTTGCGCAGAGGGGTGCGCGGGGGCTTGCACAGAGGGCTGCACAGAGGGCTGCGCAGAAGGTTGCACAGGCGGCTGCGCGAAGGACTGCGCGGGAGGCTGCGCGTGCGCTCCGGCACCCGCCGCATCCGGCCACCCCGAAGCCTGTGGCTGAGGCTGTGCGCCGCCCTGGAACTGCGCCCCACCCGGAGAGTGTGCGCCGCCCTGGAACTGCGCCCCACCTGAAAACTGCGCCCCGCTGTGGAACGGTGCCTCACCCTGGAACGGCGTCCCTCCCTGGGGGCCGGACTGGTAGGGCGTCGCGCCGGGATAAGGGGTGCCCTGCCCGTGGGCGCCGCCTTGCGCGTCCGCCCCGGCCTGAGCTCCCGGGCCGTAGGGCGGTGTGCCCTGCCCGTAGGCGCCGCCCTGCGCCTCCGCCCCCGCCTGAACTCCTGGGCCGTACGGTGGCGCGGCCTGCGAATAAGGGCTGCCACCGTTCGGTCCGGGATACGGAACCCCGCCCTGCGGCTGAGACCCGGGGTACGCCCCGGAGCCCTGCGGCTGGGGCCCGGGATAGAGACCATCGCCCTGCTGCATGCCGGGGACGGCGGGAGCGCCCTGGGAGGCGGCGTTAGCCGGATAGGCCGGGCCGGGAGACGGGGCCGGATACGCGGGCGGGCCCTGGGGGTGCGCCCCGGGCGGGTAGGGCGTGCCGTACGGCTGACCTCCCGGCGGCTGGGAGCCGTTCTGCGGCTGCGCCGGCGGCGGGTAAGGAGTGGTGCCGGGCGCCTGCTGCCATGCGCCGCCCTCGAGTCCGCTCCACCCCTGCGGGCCGTACGGCCCCGGCGTCGCGCCGGGTGATCCCGATGCGTCCGGTGCGCCGGGCACGGCCTCCTGCTGCGGCGAGTACGGCGGCCCCGAATAGGGATAACTCTCCCCCGGCGGCTCCTGGGGAGGGTGCTGCTGCGCCACGACTTTGCCCCCTTTGTGGATTTGGGGCAAAAGAATACTGAAATCTCATCCATCACGGATGTAGCAGATGTCGGGCACGATGTGTAATCGACCAGCGTGATCTCTGCGATGTTCCGGAATCGCCGGGCTCGTCTGCCCTAGCGTTTTTCGCATGAATCTGCAGCAGCTCCGTTATGTGGTCGCCACTGCGGAGCACCGCACCATGACCGATGCCGCCAGATCGCTCTATATCGCGCAGCCTGCTCTGTCCCGCGCGATACGCGACCTGGAACGTGAACTCGGAATGACGCTTTTCGCCCGCTCGGGCCGGGGGGTCGTCGTGACGGCCCAGGGACGCCGGGTGGTGAAGCTGGCCCGCGAGGCCCTCGACGCGGTGGCCGAGATCGAGGCCCTCGCGACGCAGACCAACTCCTCCGGCGCCGAACTGCGGATCGCGTCCACCCCGAGCCTGGAGCCCGGCCTCGCCGGGCGTCTGCTGCCCGCCTACGCCGCCGAGCATCCGGGGATACGGGTGCAGATCGTGCGGTGCGAGGGCCGGGAGGCGGTGGTCAGCGCGGTCCGCGAGCAACGGGCCGATCTCGGGCTGACCGACCTCCCGGTGCCCACCGACCTGGTGAGCCACCCGCTCGAACGCCAGGAGATCGTGCTGATCTCCCCGCCCGGCCTCGCCCTGCCCGCCCCCGTCCCCGTGGCCAGGCTCGACGGCATGCGGCTGGTGCTGCCCTCCCCCGGCAGCCCCCGCCGCAGGGAGTTCGACCAGATCTTCGCCACGCACGGCGTCCGTCCGGTCCCGGCCGTCGAGTCCGACGAGCGCCGTGGCTGGCTGCGGACCGTACGGGAGGGCCGGGCCTCGCTGCTGTGGTACCGGGGCATGGCCGAGCAGGCGGCCAGGGCGGGCCTGGTGATCCGCTCGCTCGATCCCTCGCTCCGCAAGATCATCGCGGTTGTGCACGCCCGGCGGCGGCTGCCCGCGATGGCGCAGCACTTCGTGGCTCTGGCCGAGGGCGGCTCGGCGGCGTGACCACATGCCGTCTTTTTGGACCGTTCCACGACCGCGTCTCCGGCGGGCAAGCGAGAGGACGCCGTACCGCTAGGGAGTGTCTGACGAATGCTGCCCGCCGCGAGCGCGTAGGTGGATGCGTCGCAAGGCGGAGGAGGAGTTCGCGCAGGCTGCGGGCGATGAATCCGGGCCCGCGGAGATTGCGAGCCTGCGAGCAATCTTCGTGGGTGGGGTGAGAACCCAGCGAGGCGCCGCCTGGGCCACGCGCAGCGGGGCCATGATTTGTCAGCACGACCTAGTACGCTGGCCGCGATGTCCACTTCGCCGATGCCCGCCGAGGCGCCCGGCCTGTCGGCCGTCCTGCGCCTGCGCGGCCGTGCCTTCGGTCCCGGCGACTTCGCGGTCATGGCCGTGGTCAACCGGACCCCCGACTCCTTCTACGACAGGGGATCGACCTACGCCTTCTCGGCCGCGGTCGACGCCGCCTCCCGCCTCATCGAGGAGGGTGCGGACATCGTGGACATCGGCGGCGTGAAGGCCGGTCCCGGCACGGAGGTCGATCCGGCCGAGGAGATACGCCGTGTCGCGGAGGTCGTCGCCGCGGTGCGCGACCGGCACCCCGATGTGATCATCAGCGTCGACACGTGGCGGTCGGAGGTCGCCAAGGTCGTCGCCGAGGCCGGGGCCGACCTGCTCAACGACACCTGGGGCGGGGTGGACCCCCAGCTCGCCGAAGTAGCCGCGGCGTACGGCATCGGCCTGGTCTGTGCGCACGCCGGGCGGGTCGAGCCGCGCACCCGCCCCCACCGCATCGCGTACGAGGACGTGGTGGCCGACGTGGTCGCGTACACGACGGACCTCGCCGAGCGCGCGGTCGCTGCGGGAGTCCGCCGCGACGCGATCCTGATCGACCCGGCCCACGACTTCGGCAAGAACACGTGGCACTCGCTGGAGGTCAGCAGGCGGCTCGACGAGCTGACCGCCACAGGGTGGCCGGTGCTGGTGGCCGTCTCCAACAAGGACTTCGTCGGCGAGACACTGGGCGGCCTGCCCGTCGAGGAGCGCCACGCCGGCACGCTGGCCACGCTCGCCGTGTCGGCGCTGCAGGGCGCCCGGGTGTTCCGCGTCCACGACGCGGCGAGCGCCCGTACGGCTCTCGCCGTCGTCCCCCGCCTCTCCGGCGCGCCCTCCTAGCCCCTCGATCCGGCGAGGCCGGGCGGAGGGACCGGAGCTTTGTTCCGGCGCGGTGACCGCAGCGAAGGCCTGAGACCGGGCCCCGCGGCAATTCCGAGCTTGCGAGGATTCGTGGGTGAAGCCGAGCGGGCTTCGCGAAGACCAGAGCTCCTGTTTCCCGTGGGGTGACCGGCCCTGCCGCCTGCAACCGCTCACGACCTGCCGCGTGTGTCCGGCGGGCCCCGAGGCGGGCGCAACCGGACCGGCCGCGACGAGACCGGGCCGCGATCAAAGCGGTGGACAGGGCGTTCGGGCTGTGGCTAACGTGTCGGCCATGTCGAGCCCCGAGGCGTCGAGACGCTAGCCACCGGTCATTCGGTGGCTGAGCCGTCGCACTCCTGAACTGTCGCACCCGTAAACTGTCGCGCCGCTGACTTCTCGTATCACCGAGCGGTCGCACCACTGAGCTGGTCGCAGTACTGCGTGGGCGCGTCGTCCGTCGGGCGCCGAGCCGCGGCGTGGGTGGCATGTCCTGCCGCGTGCGTCTCGCGATATGCCGGGCCGCACGTGGCTCTGCACATCGCCCTGTCGCTCGGCACTTCACGCGGATCGCCGCCTCCGTCGCCGCCCGGCATCGCCGTAGGGGGAGCGCTTTCGCGCCCGTCGCAGCGCCGCTGCGGGGTGTCTGCCACCGAATCACCGTCGTACGGGCCGTTTCTCCTGGGGCTCCGCGCATGGTCGTCTTCGACTGCTCCTGCCGCCGGACCCCGGGTTCGTTCGCGCGGTGATCCCGCGTGCCCGGCCGGGTGCTCCTCTCGTCGTCCGGCTGTGGTCCGCAGCGGCTCACCGCGTGCTCATCGACCGTTCGCGATCCCCTTCGTGGGCCTTCGCGACCTTTACGACGCGGTGGAGTTGTCATGCCAATCGCCATCTACATGCTCGGACTGGCGGTCTTCGCCCAGGGAACCTCCGAGTTCATGCTGTCGGGCCTGGTGCCCGGCATAGCCCGCGACCTTCACGTGTCCGTCCCCGCCGCGGGGGCGCTGACATCGGCCTTCGCCGTGGGGATGATCGTGGGCGCGCCCCTGACGGCCGTCCTCGGCTTCCGGTGGCCGAGACGGCGGGCGCTGCTGGTCTTCCTGACCGTCTTCGTGGTCGTTCACGTGGTGGGCGCGGTCACCACGAGCTTCGGCGTTCTGCTGGCCGCCCGCGTCGCCGGAGCGCTGGCCAACGCCGGATTCCTGGCCGTGGGTCTCGCGACGGCGACCGCCATGGCGGGGCCCGGCGCCAAGGGCCGGGCCGCCTCCGTACTGCTCGGCGGGATCACGCTCGCCTGCGTCGCCGGGGTGCCGGCCGGTGCCGTGCTCGGCCAGGTATGGGGCTGGCGCTCGGCGTTCTGGGCGGTGGCGATCGTCTCGGTGCCGGCCGTCATCGCGATCGCGGTCGCCATTCCGACCACGCCAACGGTGACGCCCCTGCCATCGGAGACGGCTACGCGCCCAGAGGCGGCCACACACCCGGGGACGGCCATGCCGTCCGAGGCGGCCGTGCCCGGTGCGCGGCGCGAGCTGAGAGCGTTGCGCCGTCCCCGGCTGCTCGTGACCCTCGTGCTCGGCGCGCTGGTGAACGGCGCCACGTTCTGCACCTTCACCTTCCTGGCTCCGGTGGTCACCGAGGTCGCCGGCTACGGCCCGCGGTGGGTGCCGGTGCTGCTGGCGATCTTCGGCCTGGGATCATTCGCCGGTGTGACGATCGGCGGCAGGATGGCGGACCGGCGGCCGATGCGGCTGCTGGTGCCCGGCGGTTTGGCCCTGACGGCAGGCTGGGTCGCATTCGACATGGTCGCGGGCGACCCGGCCGCCGTCCTCGTGCTCGTCTTCGTGCAGGGCACGCTGTCCTTCGCCGTCGGCTCCATGCTGATCACGCGGGCGCTCTACGAGGCGTACGACGCGCCGTCTCTGGGCGGCTCGTTCGCGACCGCCGCCCTCAACGTGGGCGCGACCGCCGGGCCCCTGCTGGGCGGGGCCGCCATCGGCGCCGGGCTGGGCTACCGGTCTCCCCTGTGGGTGAGCGCGCTGCTGGTCGCGCTGGCGCTCGCTGTGGCGGGAGCGGAGCGGAAGGGAACGAGGACCACAGCGAAGGCCTGAGACCGGGCCTCGCGGAAGTTCCGAGCTTGTGAGGAGCTTCGCGGGTGAGGCCGGGCAGGCTCCGCAAGGACCGGAGGTCCCTTCCGGCGCAGTGACCGACCCCGGCGCGGTGACCGACCCCGGCGCGGTGACCGACCCCGGCGCGGTGACCGACCCCGGTGTCGCTCAGACCGCCCCCGCCAGGCCCTTTGGGCCGGTGAGTCAGGAGTACAGCACCGAAAGGAAGCGGACGAGGATCGCCTCGCGGGTGGCGGCAGGCAGGGCGTCGAGCACGGCGTTCACCACCGCCATCCCGGGCTGTGCCGGCGTTCCCGGCTCCGCTGTTCCCGGCTCCGCTGTTCCCGGCTCCGCTGTTCCCGGCTCCGCCGTCGCGGTGAGGTCGATCCCCACCGACGCGGCGAGCTCGGCGAACGTGGCGTCGTCCAGCGCGTCGAGGTCGAGTGACGCGATGAGCTCGGGCAGGCCCTCGGGCACATCGGCCGGCCCGCGTCGCCGGGCGGCGTCGGCGGCCTCCGCGATCACCTCCAGCATCGCGTCCACCCCCGCCAGCGTCACACCGGTCACCGTGATGTGGATGTTGGCGGGGATCCCGGCGTACGACAGCTGGGGCTGGAGGAACCAGCCGAGCCGGCGCGCCTCGTCGGCGAGGACGAAGACGTCCACCTCGGGGGAGCCGGCGATGGCGACCAGCGCGGCCTCGGGCTCCCCGAGCACCCGCAGCCCGGGGATCTTCGCCACGCCCTCGGCCAGCCGCCGGGTCGCCTCCAGCGTCCTGCGGCCGAGCTCCAGGTAGCCCTCCCGGCCGAGGGCCTGCAGGGTGGCCCAGGCGCCGCCGAGCGGTCCGGCCGACCGCGAGCTCTGCACGGTCGCGTTGATGATCGTGTAGCCGGGCCAGGCCGCCGAGGCGAAGTATGCCCGGCGGCGCAGCTCCGCGTCGCGGAACAGCAGCACCGACGCCCCCTTCGGCGCGTACCCGAACTTGTGCAGGTCGCACGAGATCGAGGTGACGCCGGGCACGCTCAGGTCGAACGGCGGGATCGCGGCGCCCGCCTCGCGCAGCCACGGCAGCAGCCAGCCGCCGACGCAGGCGTCCACGTGGCACGGCACGCCGCGCGCGGCGGCGAGCGCGGCGACCTCCTCGACCGGGTCGACCACGCCCTGCGGGTAGGAGGGGGCCGACACCACCGCCAACGCCGTACGGTCGTCGAGCGCGGCCTCGAACGCCGGGACCGAGGCCCGATAGGTGACCGGGTCGACCGGCACCGGCACGACCTCCATGCCGAGGTAGTGCGCGGCCTTGTGGAACGCCGGGTGCGCGGTGACCGGCAGCACGACCCGGGTCGCGCCGGGCCTGGCGTCGCGGGCGGCCTTCACCGCCAGCATGATCGACTCGGTGCCGCCGCTGGTGAAGATCCCCGGCGCGCCGGGACGGCCGAGCAGCTCGGCGACCGCCCCGACCACCTGCCGCTCCAGCGCGACCATGCTGGGGAAGGCCGTCGGGTCGAGCATGTTGACTTCGAGCATCTCCGCGTACGCCCGCTGCGCGGCCTCGTGCACCTCCGGCAGGCCGGTGTCGTAGACGTAGGCCGTGACCTTGCCGCCGCGCACCGGCAGGTCGGCCTCCTTGAGGGCGGTCAGCTCGGCGAGCAGTTCGGTGACGGGCCTGCCGTGATCGGGAAGCAATGGATCTCCTCAACGTGCCAGGGGGAGCCGGACGACGGCGCGCAGTCCGGGGGAGGCGTCCTCCAGGTGGACCGTACCGCCGTGGGCCTCGACCGTGGTGCGCACGATCGCGAGTCCGAGCCCGGCGCCGCCGTCGTCGCGGCTGCGCGCGTCGTCGAGCCGGGTGAACCGGTCGAAGACCCGCTCCCGGTCCTCGGGCGGGATGCCCGGCCCGTCGTCGGTGACGGTCAGCTCGGCGGTGTCCCCCTCGGCGTGTACGCCGATCCGGACCGCCGACGCCGCGTGCCGCAGGGCGTTGTCGACCAGGTTGGCGAGCACCCGCCGCAGGTCGACCGCGTCGCCGAGCACGACGGGAGGCGCGCCGGGCGGCAGGTCGAGGTCGAGGCCGTGCCGCTCGGCCGTACGGCGGGCCATCTCGGCCAGGTCGACCGGCTCCCGCCGGCCGGCGCGGCCCTCGTCGAGCCGGGCGAGGGCGAGCAGGTCCTCGGCGAGGCGGGACAGCCGCAGGGTGTCCTCCAGCACCCCTTCGGCGGTCTCCTTCCAGTCCTGGCCGTCCGGGTGGCTGAGCGCGACCTCGAGCTGGAGCCGGATGCTCGCGAGCGGGCTGCGCAGCTCGTGTGCCGCGTCGGAGACCAGCGCCCGCTGGCGCGCGTCGGCCTCCTCCAGCCGCCCGAGCATGTCGTTGAGCGTGGTGGCGAGCGCGTGCACCTCGTCGTGCGCCTCGGGCACCGGCAGGCGCCGTGACCGGGCCGTGGCGCCCACCTCGGCCGCGCCCCGCCGCAGCAGCGCGATCGGCCGCAGCGTGCGCCCGACGACCAGCCACGAGACCGCCGCGAGCAGCGCGAGCAGGAGCGGCATGCCGGCGATCAGCACGTGCCCGATGGTCACGAGGCTGCGTTCCACCTCGCCGAACGACCGGGCCACGATCACCGTCACGCCGCGGTCCGCGCTGAGCGCCCGCACCCGCAGCGGCCCCGGCAGCGCGTACGGCCGGCCGTCGAGGAACAGCGGCGTCCCGGTGCGTACGGCGGCCTCCCGGGCCTGCGCGGACAGCAGGGGGACCAGGCGGTCGGTGTTGGGGGTGGCGTCGACGATCCGCCCGTCCCGGTCGAGCACCTGCACGATCGTGTTGTCCACCGAGACGACGGGATCGGACAGCCGGTTCGCGTCCGACAACGCGACGATCTCACGTCCCCGCTGGTAGACCTGCTCGTCGATGCCCTGGACGAGCGCCCTGCCGAGCACCGCGACGAACACGTACGCCGACCCGGCGAGGGCGAGGGCCAGCACGGCGGTGGCGGCCGCGGTGACCCGGAACTGCAGGCTCTGCCTCCGCCACCACGTCACCGGGCGGATGAGCAGGCCGGACACCGGGCTGGAAACAGGGCTCGGCACAGTTCCGGACACAGTTCCGGACACAGGGCCGGGCACAGGGCCGGACACACGGCTGGACACAGGGCCGGACACGGCTCAGCCGCCGTCGCTCGCGAGCCGGTATCCGGCCCCGCGCACGGTCTGCAGGGCGGCGCGCCCGAACGGCGTGTCGATCTTCCTGCGCAGATAGCCGACGTACACCTCGACCACGTTCGGATCGGTGTCGTAGGTGTCCCACACGTGCTCCAGGATCTCGGGCTTCGACACCACCTCGCCCGGCCGGCGCATCAGATATTCGAGCAGGGCGAACTCCCTGGGCGTCAGCTCGACCGGCGCCTCGCCCCGGGTGACCGTACGCGCCGCCGGGTCGAGCGACAGGTCGCCGGCGCGCAGCACGGCGGGTCTGCGGCCGCCGCCCCGGCGCAGCAGCGCCCGGAGCCGGGCCACCAGCACCACGTACGAGAACGGCTTGGTGAGGTAGTCGTCGGCGCCGAGGTCGAGCCCGTCGGCCATGTCGTATTCGCCGTCCTTGGCCGACAGCATGAGGATCGGCACCCAGTTCTCCTCCGCCCGCAACTGCTTGCACACGTTGTAGCCGGACATGCCGGGCAGCATGATGTCGAGCACGACCACGTCGTAGTCGCCGACGCGCGCCAGGTGCAGGCCCTCGTTCCCGTCGTGCGCGAGGTCGACGGCGAAGCCCTCCGCCTGCAGCCCGCGGCGCAGCGCCGCCGCCATCCGCCGCTCGTCCTCCACCACTAGAACCCGCATTGCCCCAGTGTGGCCCCTTTTGGACGTGCGGGCGCGGCCAGTCTGAGAGACCTCTCAGTCCGTCTCAGCGTCGGCACAGGAACGTCTCGGCAGTCTCGGGTCATCAGCTTTCCGCACATAGTGGGAGATGTGAAATGGCGAAGAGAGCCCGCGCCGTGAGGTGGGGAGTGCCGGTGGCGGCGGTGGCCGTCGTGGCGGCGGCCGTGGGGACGGGGCCGGTGATCGCGGCGGTGCGCAGCGAGCCGTCCCTGCCCGACCGTACGGCGGAGCAGTTGCTGGCCGACGTCGCGCGCACCTGGCAGAACGGCCGGATGCCGCAGATGTCCGGCACGATCGTCGAGACGGCGTCGCTCGGCCTGCCCGCGCTGCCCGGCCTGTCCGGGTCGTCCGGAGGACCGGGGCCGTCCGGCGGGGCCTCGCCGGCGTCGCTGCTGTCGGGGTCGCACCAGCTCAAGATCTGGTACGCGGGGGAGGACAGGTTCCGCCTCATGCTGCCGGGGGAGATGAGCGAGACCGACGTCGTCGCCAACGGCGGCACGGTCTGGCTGTGGGACAGCGCCGCCAACACGGCGACCCGTCTCACCGTCCCGGCCGGGTCCGGCGGCGAGCACGGCGGGCCCGGTGGGCCTGGTGGGCCTGGTGGGCCTGGTCGGCACGGCGGGCACGGCGGGCCCTTCCCGATGCGCTCCGGAGCCGCGTCGCCGTTCGCGACGCCGGACCAGGCCGCGCGGCAGGCGCTGGAGGCGGCCGGCACCGACACCGCGATCAGCGTCGGCGACGACGTCACGGTCGCGGGCCGCGCGGCCTACCAGATCGTGCTGACGCCGAAGTCGGCCGACTCGCTGATCAGGGATGTCCGGGTGGCGCTCGACGGCGAGAAGCTGATCCCGCTGCGCGTCCAGGTGTACACGAAGGGGGCGGCCGAGCCGGCCTTCGAAGTCGGCTTCGAGTCGCTGTCGTTCACCGCTCCCGCGCCGGAGAACTTCTCCTTCACTCCGCCGGCCGGAGCGAAGGTCGAGGAGGGCACGGCCACGCCCCCGGCGGACCACCGGCCGGAGGCGGCGGCCGAGGCGCACGACCGCGGCCGCGTCGTCGGCTCCGGCTGGGACAGTGTCCTCGTCACCTCCCTGCCGGAGACCCCTGCCCAGAAGCCCGACGCCCCCGCCCAGAAGCAGGACGAGAAGGGGCGTGGCGGCCTGGACGTGGCCGCGCTGCTGGACGGCCTGAAGGGCGCGGCCACCCCCGTCAGCGGGGAGTGGGGCAGCGGCCGGCTGCTGAGCACCAAGGTGGTGTCGATCCTGATCACCGACGACGGCCGCCTGCTCGCCGGCGCCGTCACCCCGGAGGCCCTCTACCGCGCGGCCGGTGTGAAGGGATGACCGAGCCCACGCACCGCGCGCGAGCGGGAATCCGAGCGGAGGTCGCGGTGGACCGGCGGGACGCGGGGACGGTGGGCACGCGCGCGGGGGCGTCACGGGAGGACACCGGGGCGCCCCCGCCCTCCGCCGGAACCTCGGACGCGGACGCCATCGTCACGTCCGGTCTCACCAAGCGCTTCCGCGGCGGCCAGGTGGCCGTCGACGGCGTCGGCCTGGCCGTGCCGCGCGGCTCGGTCTTCGGCTTCCTCGGCCCCAACGGCTCGGGCAAGACCACGACGATCCGCATGCTGCTCGGCCTGGTCGCCCCGACCTCGGGCACGTGGTCGCTGCTCGGGACGCCCATGCCGGACGGGCCGGCCCGGGCGCTGCCACGCGTCGGCGCGGTGGTCGAGGGGCCGGCCTTCTATCCGTACCTGTCGGGCGAGGCCAACCTGCGCCGCCTCGACGCGGCCGATCCGTCGGCCGACGCGCGTACGGCACCGGCCAGGATCGCCGCGGCGCTGGAGCGGGTGGGGCTGACGGCGGCGGCGGGCAAGCGCTACCGCACCTACTCGCTCGGCATGCGCCAGCGCCTGGCCATCGCGGCCGCGCTGCTGGTGCCCAGGGAGCTGCTCGTGCTCGACGAGCCGACCAACGGCCTCGACCCGCAGGGCACCCGCGAGGTCCGCACGCTGATCAGGAGGATCGCCGAGGACGGCACGACCGTCTTCGTCTCCTCCCATCTGCTGAGCGAGGTCGAGCAGATGTGCACCCACGTCGGCGTCATGCGCGCCGGCCGGCTCGTCGCCCAGGGCCCGATCGCCGCGCTGCGCGCGTCGGGCGAGGAGCCGCGCCTGCGGGTGGAGACGCCGGACACGGACGCGGCGGCGGCCGTGCTGGCCGGGGCCGGGCTCGGCGACGTACGCGTCGCGGACGACGAGGTCACGGCGGTCATCGGTGCCCGGGCGCCGGAAGAGATCTGCGCGCTGCTCGTCGGGGAGGGCGTGGCCGTGCGCGGGTTCGGCGTGGTGCGTCCCACGCTCGAAGACGTCTTCGTCGGGCTGACGGGGGAGGGGTTCGATGTCGATGGGTGAGAACGGGACCGCGGTGTCGGAGGCCCGGCCGCCGGTGCGCCAGGAGGCGGCACCGCCGAGGGAGGAGCGGACCCCCGCCGAGTCCACCCGGCCCGCCCCGGGCCCGGTGCGGCACCTGACGCGGCTGCTGGCCTCCGAGATCGGGCTGACGTTCCGCCGCCCGCGCAACCTCGCGATGCTCGCGGTGCTCGCGGTCGTGCCGGTGGTGGTCGGCATCGCGGTGCGGGTCGCGTCGGACGGTGACGCGGGGGGCTCGATCATCGGACAGATCGCGGGCAACGGCCTGATGCTGACCTTCGCCGCGTTCGTCGTCATGATGCCGATCGTGCTGCCGCTGACCGTGGCGGTCGTGGCGGGCGACGCGATCGCCGGCGAGGCGGCCCAGGGCACGCTGCGCTACCTGCTCGTCGCCCCGGCCGGCCGCACCAGGCTGCTGCTGGTGAAATACGCCAACATCGTGGTCTTCTGTCTCGCGGCGTGTGCCCTGGTGGCGGTGTCGGCGCTGGTGACCGGGCTGGTGCTGTTCCCGGTGGGGCCGGTGACGCTGCTGTCGGGCGCGACGATCCCGGCGGCCGACGCCCTGCTGCGCGTCGGGGTGGTCGTCCTGTACGCCGCCGCGGGGATGGCCGCGCTCGGCGCGGTCGCGCTCGCGGTCTCCACGCTCACCGAGGCGCCGATCGGGGCGGTCGCCACGAGTGTCGTGCTGGTGGTGGTCAGCCAGGTGCTGAGCGCGATCCCGCAGGTGGCGGCCGTACGTCCGGTCCTGCTGACCTGGTGGTGGGGCGCGTTCGACGGGGCGTTGCGGGCGCCGATGGCGTTCGACGAGATGGGGCGAGGGCTGTTCGCCTTCGCCGCGTACGTCCTGGTTTTCGGCTCTTTCGCCTGGTCACGCTTCACGAGTAAGGACATCACGGCGTAAGTGCTGCCCTTTACCGTTCTTTATCGCTAGTGTTGCCGCGGACCTCTCACCCAAGGTGGTGTTCATGCGGCACTTCTTCGGGCTGCTCCTTGGCGTTGTCGTCGCGGCGGCTCTTCTCCTCGGTGGTGGATGGGCGTCCCAGGAGCTGGTCCGGGGAGCGGCGCAGATCGTCGACCCGGCCAAGGACACCCGGATGCTGATCGCGGTCGGAGCGATGGCGGTCGTGGGCCTGCTGCTCGGGCTGGTGCTGGTCGGCCGGGTGTCCCCGCTGGCGACGTTCGTCCCGTCGATGGCGCTGCTGGCCTGGACCGTGGTCTACGTGCTCGACGTGTCGCGCGCCGCGAGCCTGGTGCCCACCGGGCCGTCGGTGCAGGCCGAGCTGCTGCAGGCCGGCCGGGGGATGCTCATGCTGCTGTCCACCGGCGTGTACGCCCTGCTCGGTGTGGCGCTGTTCCTCCCGGTGCTCATGCCGTCGCGCTGGGCCCGTCCGGAGCGGGACGAGGAAGAGGAGGAGTACGAGGAGTCGTACGGCTTCTGAGATAGAGGTCGGCCACGACGTCCTCGATCGAGGCGCGTCCCGGCGCGGTCGCCCGCAGCTCGTCCACGGTGCCGTCGAAGGCCAGCCTGCCGTGGTCGATCAGCAGCACGCGCCGGCACAGCCGCTCCACGTCGCCCAGGTCGTGGGTGGTCAGCAGTACCGTCGTCCCGTGCTCCGCGCATCGCCGCCGCAGGAAGTCGCGCACCTCCGCCTTGCTGACGACGTCGAGCCCGATCGTCGGCTCGTCCAGCACGAGCACGGCGGGGTCGTGCAGCAGCGCGGCGGCGATGTCGCCGCGCATCCGCTGGCCCAGGCTGAGCTGGCGCACCGGCGTGGCGAGGAAGCCGCCCAGGTCGAGCCGGTCGCACATGTCGTCGAGGCGCTCCCGGAACACCTTGCGATCTACTTTGTAAAGGAGCCGGACCAGCTCCAGGCTGTCCCACAGCGGCAGGTCCCACCACAGGGTCGTCCGCTGGCCGAAGACGACGCCGATCCTGCGGGCGAGAGCCGTACGCCGCCGGGACGGGTCGAGACCGGCCACCCTCACCCGGCCCGACGTGGGCGTGAGGATCCCGGTCAGCATCTTGATCGTGGTGGACTTGCCCGCGCCGTTCGGGCCGAGGCACGCGACGAACTCCCCGGCCGCGACCCGGAAGGACAGGTCCCGTACGGCGTGCACGATCCGGCCCCGGACCCTGAAGGTCCTGCCGACCCCGTCTGCCTCGATCACTCGTCTCAGCTCCCCGTCGATCGGTAGCGGCGGATCCCCGCCCGCCACGCGAGCGCGGCGACGGCGGCCAGTGCGAGCGCGGCGGCGGGGGACAGCAGGCCCGTCCAGGACGGCAGCCCGAGCGGATCGGGCCGGCCGAGCACATAGAGGCCCGGCTGCCAGTTGACGAACGCCAGCGGCAGCCCGAATGTCAGCCCCCGCACGATGCGGGGGTCGTAGACGCTCAGCGGATACTGCGTGAGCGTCGCCCCGCCGTACGTGAACGCGTTGGCCACCTCGGGAGCGGCGGTGAGCAGGAACTGCAGCGCGCCGCCGAGCGTGAAGAGCGCCGTGAAGATCACGATGCCCGAGACGACCATGACCGGCACCATCCAGACGCGGCCGAGCGGGACGTCCAGCCGCGACAGGCCCACGGCGAGCACGGCCCCCGCCTGGATCGACCGGCCGATCCGGTGCGGCGTGAACCGGTCGGAGGCGACCTGCACGAAGGGCGACGCGGGCCGGATCAGCATGACGTCGAGCGTGCCGGACACGATGTGCCGGCTGATCCTGTCGAGATTGCCGAACAGCAGGTCGGCGAGCGCGAAGGCCAGCTGCGACGCGCCGTAGAGGAACATGACCTCGGTCAGCCCGAAGCCGGCCAGCCTGTCGGTGTTGGCGAAGATCACCCAGATGGCCGCGATGTCGAGGCCGCCGACCACCGCCCCGCCCGCCGTCATGAGCGCGAACGACACCGGATATTGCGCCGCCGCCCGCGTCCACGTCCAGGCGAGCAGCGCGTACGTCCTGATCACGGGCCCTCACCCACCCTGGATCACGACCTTCCTGCGGGCGGCGCCGGTCATCAGCGCGCCCAGCGCCAGCAGGACGGCCGCCCACAGGGCCTGGAAGCCGAGGGCGCGGGCGGGATCGGCCGTGCCGAGATAGACGTCGGCGGGCACCTGCGCCATCGCCGACCACGGCAGCGCCCGGGACAGCTCCCCGAACCACCCGGGGAAGATCGACAGCGGCAGCATGAGCCCGCTGAAGAACGTCGTGAGCACCATCGACAGCACCGCGAGACCCCGGTCGTCCATCACCCAGCAGGTGGCCAGCGCGACGATGTAACGCCACGCGAAGCTCACGAGCACGCCCAGGGCGACGCTCAGGAGGAACGCGGCCGGGGCGTGCGGGGCGACGATGCCGAAAAGCAGCGCGCCCACGAGGGTCGGCGGGCCGCCGCGGACGGCGAAGAGATACACCGCCCGGCCCAGATCCTCCGACAGGCACCACAACTGCAGGGACGCCGGGCGGACCAGGTCGAGCGCGACGTCGCCGGTGCGGATCCGCTCCGGCAGGTCGAGGCCGCCGCCGAAGAGCTGCATCGGGCCGATGAACGCCTGCGTGAGGAAGGTGAAGGTGACCGCGCCCGCCACGTCGTACCCGCCGAGGCCGGGACGGGCCTGCCACAGCGCGATCAGCACGTACGCGCGGAGCACGCCGAAGACGGTGTTGGTGAACGCCCCGGCCAGCGCGGCGGCCCAGTAGGTCGCGTGCCTGCGGAAGCCGTACCAGGCCAGCCGCGGGTAGAGGGCGACGGCGGCGCCGTGGCCGGGGATCACCGTCATAAGTGCCTCATATCCTGGGCTGTTACCTTGTCGTAACCTTGCCGTAAGGGGAGTGAAACGTGCCTAGCGGTAGAACGGATGACCTAACAGGGAATGTCCCTTTTGGGAGGCTTGCATGGGACATGAGCTGAATGTAGACATACGCCCGGAATATCCGGTCAGCTGGCAGGCCGCCGCGATCAACGGAGTCCTGCGGGGCACCATGAAGCCGATCTCCACCATCCTCGTGCGCAACACCGCGGGAATGGCCGTGGCCAGCCGCATCATGTGCCTCGGCGAGCGGGTCCCCGGCATCCTCCCCAAGCACGTGTCCATCGTTCCAGACGAGTTCGGCTCGTGCACGGGGGAATGGGTGCGCGGCGGTCCCGGCCTGGACGAGGGCAAGGTGGTGCTCTACTTCCACGGCGGGGCCTACTTCGTCTGCTCCCCGGCCACCCACCGGCCGATCACGTGGCGGTTGTCGGCCGCCGCCGGCCGTCCGGTGTTCTCCCTCGACTACCGCCAGGGCCCGGTGCACTCCCTCGCCGAGTCGCTGTCGGACGCGCTCCAGGCGTACGAGTGCCTGCTCGGCCGCGGGTACGCCGCCAGGGACATCGTGCTGGCCGGGGACTCCGCCGGAGGGCATCTCACCCTCGCCACGCTGCTGGCCCTGCGCGACCGGGGCATGCCGCTGCCCGCCGCCGGCATCTGCCTGTCTCCCTGGGCCGACCTCAGCACCAGCCGGCACCGCGCCAACGCATGGTCCGACCCCATGCTCCCCGCCGGACGCGTCGACTGGCTCGCCCGCCGCTGGACCGACGGCCTCGACCGCTGCGACCCCCTCGTGTCCCCCGTGTACGGCGACTACACCGGCATCCCCCCGCTGATGATCGTCACCGGCTCCACCGAGGTCCTGCGCGACGAGGCCCGCCGGGTCGCGGTCAGCGCGCGCGAGGACGGCGTGCAGGTGACCTACGAGGAGTGGAACCGCATGCCGCACATCTTCCCCCTCTTCGCCGACGCCCTCCCCGAAGGCCGCCTGTTCTTCGACCACGTCTCCCGCTTCCTCGACGCCGTCCAGGCCCACTCCTCCACTCCCGGCGCCGAGGCCGCCTGAGCACTTCGGGAAAACGGCCGCCGGAATGCGCGGCCGTTCGCGAGGCCGCCGCACCGGGGTCAGCAGGTGACGGCGTGGACCGGCGTCGTCTGCGAGGCGTGGTCGCCGTAGCCCGAGGTGCTGTACGCCTGGGAATGCGCGGAGGCCTGACAGGACCCGGGCCGGCAGGCGACCCCGGCGTCGCAGGAGATCGAGCCGTACACGACGGCGGCGCCGCCCGTCCGGGTGAAGGAGAGGCTGGGCGAACAGGCGATCGGGGTGTCTTTACGGAGAACGGCGCTCATTTGTGGCTTATGAGACCAATGTGACCTGCGGTTTCTCCGATTCACCTTACCTAAAGGTGCCATTGGGCTTACCTCTCATGCCGCTTGTCGCTACTTGAGCGCGTGGTGCGTTCCAACCGGCCACAGTGGCTGTGCGGCACTTCGAGAGAGGTAGCTTCCGTATGGCACGTGGCGGAACGGCTTCCGATAGCGGCATGCCTCCCGGTGTGCGCCCGCTGACCGTTGGCGACCCGGTCGTCATCGGGCGCTACCTGCTGCTCGGCCGGCTGGGCAGCGGCGGAATGGGAGTCGTCTACCTGGCCGAGCACCCCAGCGGGGGATACGTCGCGCTGAAGACACCGCATCCGATGCACCTTGGGGACTCCACGCTGCGGGCCCGATTCGCCGAGGAGGTCGCGCTCTCCCGGCGCGTGGTGCCGTTCTGCACGGCCGTCGTCATCGAGGACGGTTTCGACGGCGAGCGGCCCTACCTCGTCACCGAATACGTCCCCGGCCCCGCGCTTTCCCAGGTGGTCTCCGCGCAGGGCGCGCTCACCCCCGACCTCGCGTACGGCGTGGCCCTCGGCACGGCCGCCGCGCTCGTGGCCACGCACGAGGCCGGGCTGGTGCACCGGGACCTCAAGCCGGGCAACGTGCTGCTGTCGCCGCGCGGGCCGTTCGTCATCGACTTCGGGATCGCCCGCGACCTCGACGTCGCGATGGCGCATACGCAGGCCGGGCAGATCATGGGCAGCCCGGGCTGGGTCGCGCCCGAGCGGCTGCGCGGACACCACGCCATCCCCGCCTCCGACGTCTTCTCCTGGGGCTGCCTGGTCGCGTTCGCGGCGACCGGGCTGCATCCGTTCGGCGGCGGCGACCTCGACGTGCTGACCCGGCGCATCCTGGTCGAGGAGCCCCGGATCGACGCCGTGCCGAGGCCGCTGTGGGGCGCAGTGGCGGCGGCGCTGCAGCGCGAGCCCGCCGACCGCCCGGACGCGGCGTGGCTGCTGGCCTCCCTGCTCGCGGCGGGCGGGGTCCACGCGGCCGCCGATCCCCGGCGTGCGGTCGCCGCCGTGCTCGACGAGATCTGGCAGCCTGTGCCCTACCCGGCGGGGGCCGTCCCCGGCCGGGCCACGCAGGGGACACGGAGCAGGGCCTCCGGGGAAGCGACCCAGGGACCGGCACAGGGGTCGATTCGGGGGTCGATTCGGGGGTCGATTCGGGGGTCGGTACAGGGGCCGGCACAGGAGGGCAGGGCGGCGCGGCGCCGGGCGGCGCGATCGCGGGGACAGGTGTCCCACGCCGGCTTCGCGGCGCTCGCCACCGTGACGATCGCCGCGGTGACCGTGGTCGCGGCGGGCGCCGGGTCGGCCCACATGCAGAGCACGGCCGATCCGCCGCCCGCGGCGCCCGTGGTCATCCCCGGCGAGGACAGCGCCCTGCCGCCGGATGACGCGCTCCGCACCGGCCCGCCGGTGGTGCCCATCGCGGACGCCGCCCGGCCCAGGGTGACGGTGACGGCCACGCGGACCATGCCGCCCGGCTCACCCGGCTCGACGCCGGCGCCGGTGACCACGGACGACGGCCGGGCGACCGCGCCGCCCTCGCCGACGCCCGCCGGGACGACCCTGCGCCCGGGAGACGGGCGCTGCGTCACCGGGCGGCCGAGGGACTGCCGTCCCACCCGGCCCTCCCCACCGGGCCGCCCAGGACGCCCCAACCAGCCGGGACATCCGGGTCAGCCTGGTCAGCCCGGCCATCCCGGACAGCAGCCCGGTCAGCCCGGGCAGGGCCATTCCCCGGTCCCGTCCTCGGGGGTCAGCCAGGAGCCGCAGTGGGGCGAGGGGGAGTCGCCGCCGCCGGAACCGGGCGGCAGCCCGCCGGCGAGCCCGCCGCCCAGCGTGGTGGTCACCCCCGCACCGTCCATTCCCTGATACGGCGTCCCGAGCGGGTGCCCGCGTGCAGCATGCTGTCTGTTCATGGAAGCAGCTCTCGAACTCGACGACGTGACCGTCCGCGTGGTCGGCCGGACCCTGGTGACCGGTGCCGACTGGCGGGTGGAGCACGGCCAGCACTGGGTGATCCTCGGCCCCAACGGCGCCGGGAAGACGACGATGCTCTCGATCGCCGCGGCCGTACGGCACCCGAGCTCCGGCACGGCCACAGTGCTCGGACGGCGGCTTGGCAGGGTCGACCTCCGGGAGCTGCGCCGCAGCATCGGCCTGGTGGCGGCGAGTCAGCGGCTCGTTGACGAGTCGCTGCTGGAGGAGGAGGGCGCGACCGCGCTGACCGTCGTGCTCACCGGTCATACCGGGACGAGCGCGCCGCTGTGGGACCGATACGGTGACGAGGAGCGGGAGCGGGCCCACCGGCTGCTGGCCGACCTCGGCTGCAAGGACCTGGCCGACCGCAGGTTCCAGGTGTGCTCGCAGGGGGAGCGCGCCCGCGTCCGGGTGGCCAGGGCGCTGATGGCCGACCCGGCGATCCTGCTGCTCGACGAGCCGTTCGCGGGCCTCGACCTGCCCGCGCGGGAGGACCTGATCGAGGCGCTGGAAGACTTGGCCCGCACCCGGCAGGGGCTCACCACCGTGATGGTCACGCACCACCTGGAGGAGGTGCCGGCCACCACCACGCACGCGCTGCTCATGCGGGACACCCGCATCCTGACCGCCGGTCCCGTGGACGAGGTGCTCACCGGCCCGAACCTGTCCGAGTGCTTCGGCCGCCGCCTGCGCATCGACGCGCTGGACGGCCGCTGGTACGCCCGCGCCCTGCGCGTCTGACCGGCCGCGGGCGCCGACCCGGCCCTGAGTACGAATCCGGGCGCGGGCTCGGACGCGGACGGGAGCCGTGACTCCGAGCGCGGACTCGGTCGCGCGCGCTGACCCGGCCCCGGGCGCTGACCCCGGTCGCTGACCCCGGTCGCGAACACGGCGAGGCCCCGCCGCCGATCCGTCAGATCCCCGAGGGTGACCTGCGGACGGACGGCGGGGCCCGCCACCGACCTGTGTCCCGATAAGTCCGCTGATGGTTAGTGAGCCCCGGCGAACTGTGCCTCCTCCGTCGAGCCCTTCAGGGCCGTCGTGGAGGAGTCCGGCGCGACGGCCGTGCTGACCAGGTCGAAGTATCCGGTGCCGACCTCCCGCTGGTGGCGGGTGGCGGTGTAGCCGCGCCGCTCGGCGGCGAACTCGGCCTCCTGGAGCCCGACGTACGCCGTCATGCCGTCCTGGGCGTAGCCGCTGGCCAGGTCGAACATCGAGTAGTTCAGCGAGTGGAAGCCGGCCAGGGTGATGAACTGGAACTTGTATCCCATGTGGCCCAGCTCGCGCTGGAACTTGGCGATCGTCGCGTCGTCCAGGTGCTTCTTCCAGTTGAACGACGGTGAGCAGTTGTAGGCGAGCATCTGGTCCGGGTGCTCCCGCTTGATCGCCTCGGCGAACTCGCGGGCCACGTCGAGGTCCGGTGTGGAGGTCTCCATCCACAGCAGGTCGGCGTACGGCGCGTAGGCGAGACCCCTGGCAATGCAGGCGTCGACGCCGTTGCGGACCCGGTAGAAGCCCTCGGCCGTGCGCTCGCCGGTGCAGAAGGCCTGGTCGCGGGGGTCCACGTCGCTGGTCAGGAGCGTCGCGGCCTGGGCGTCGGTCCGCGCGATGACCAGGGTGGGGACGCCCGCCACGTCGGCCGCGAGGCGGGCCGCGTTGAGGGTCTTGATGTGCTGGCCGGTGGGGATCAGCACCTTGCCGCCGAGGTGGCCGCACTTCTTCTCCGAGGCGAGCTGGTCCTCCCAGTGGACGCCCGCGGCGCCGGCCGCGATCATCGCCTTCATCAGCTCGAACGCGTTGAGCACGCCGCCGAAGCCGGCCTCGGCGTCGGCCACGATGGGCGCCAGCCAGTGGGGGGCCTCCTCGTCGCCCTCGGCCCAGGTGATCTGGTCGGCACGCAGCAGCGCGTTGTTGATCCGGCGGACCACGGCGGGGACCGAGTTGGCCGGATAGAGGCTCTGGTCGGGGTAGGTGTGACCGCTGAGGTTGGCGTCGGCGGCCACCTGCCAGCCGGACAGGTAGATCGCCTTGAGGCCCGCCTTCACCTGCTGGACCGCCTGATTGCCGGTCAGCGCGCCCAGGGCGTGGACGTAGTCCTCGTGGTGCAGCAGGTCCCATAGACGCTCCGCGCCGAGCCGGGCCAGGGTGTGCTCCTCCTGCACGGAGCCGCGCAGGCGGATCACGTCCTCGGCCGTGTAGGTCCGCTCGACGTTCGTCCACCGCGGATTGGTCTCCCAGTCCTGCTGCAGCCGCTGGGCGGCTGCGGTGAGGCGATCCGACATCTCGGTCACTCCCTTGTTGCGTACGTTGTCGTCACCTGGGGCTTGCTTCCGAGTTTGTGTCGATATCAAGACACTCACAAGGAGTGGTCGGGCGAAAGAACGCCAAATATTCTGTTCCAAGCAAGACTGACGGGTATTCGACTATGAAGAAAGGCAAAGTTTTCGCTATGGACTAGACCAATCCGCGTGAAGTGGAGCACGTCTCGTTGGAAGAAACGCCGATTTTCCGCATAAGATCGGGTTATGACCTCCGTCCTGGGCGAAGAACCGCTGTCTTTGACGCACGAGCTCGATCTCCTGGCCTTCGGTCAGCGGCTCAAGCACCTGCGCAAGCAGCGCGGTCTCACGCTCTCCGAGCTCGGCGAGCGCGTCGGGCGTGCGCCCAGCCAGCTGTCGCTGCTGGAGAACGGCAAGCGCGAGCCCAAGCTCTCGCTGCTGAAGTCGCTCGCCGCCGCGCTGAACGTGCCGGTGGAGGAGCTGCTGCGCAGGCAGGCGCCGAACCGGCGGGCCCAGCTGGAGATCGCCCTGGAGGAGGCCCAGCGTGACCCGCTTTACGCGGGCCTGGGACTGAGCAGGCTCAAGGTCTCCTCACGGGTGCCCAACGAGGTGCTCGAACACATCCTCGGCCTGTTCGAGGAGCTCAAGGCCAGGGAGGCGAAGGGTACGGCCACGCCGGAGGAGGCGCGGGCCGCCAACGCCGAGCTGCGGCGCAAGCAGCGCGAGCTGGGCAACTACTTCGAGGAGATCGAGAAGGCCGCAGCCGAGGCCCTGACCGCCGTCGGTTACCGGACCGGCGCGCTGTCGGAGAGCACCGTCCAGGCGCTGGTGTCGCACTTCGGGTTCACCGTGCACACCGCGCCCGACCTGCCGCGCTCGGCGCGGTCGGTGACCGATCTGCGCAACCGCCGCATCTACGTCAAACGCCAGCAGCTCGGCATGCACACGCCGCGCACCGTGCTGCTGCAGACGCTCGGGCACATCGCGCTCCAGCACCACAAGCCGCGCGACTTCGCCGACTTCCTGCGCCAGCGGGTGGAGGCCAACTACTTCGCCGCCGCCGTCCTCGTGCCCGAGGCGGCGGCCGTGCCGTACCTGCGGGAGGCCAAGCAGGACAAGGCGCTGTCGGTGGAGGACCTGCGCGACGTGTTCGCGGTGTCCTACGAGATGGCGGCGCACCGGTTCACCAACATCGCCACCCGCCATCTCGACATCGTCTGTCACTTCGTGCGCAACGACGCCGGAGGGATCATCTATAAGGCGTACGAGAACGACGGGATCGTCTTCCCCGCCGACGAGCAGGGGGCGATCGAGGGCCAGCGGATGTGCCAGCAGTGGTCGGGCCGCCAGGTGTTCCTCTCGCCCGACCGGTTCTCGGTGTACTACCAATACTCCGACTCGCCCACCGGCACGTACTTCTGCATCGCCCACGTGGACCCGTCGCAGGAGAAGGACTTCGCGATCACGCTGGGCGTGCCCTACCGGGAGTCGCGCTGGTTCCGCGGGCGCGAGACCACCCACCGCACCCGCTCGAACTGCCCGAACGGCGAGTGCTGCCGCCGCCCGCCGGCCGAGCTCGCGCAGCGCTGGGAGGGCTACGCCTGGCCGTCGGCCCGCGCCAACTCTCACGTGCTCGCCGCGCTGCCGCCCGGGTCGTTCCCCGGCGTCGACGAGGCCGACGTGTACGCGTTCCTGGAGCGCCACGCCGCCAGCGGCTGACGGGCGACGGCTCGCGGATGAAAGTTTCACGACATCCCATCGATGCGGGGTGACAACGTCAGGGAAGATGTCCAAGCGGTGCCGGGGCGATGCCCGGCCGTCCGAGACATCACATCTTTGCCCTTGACGGCGAAGCCTTCTTCACATTGACTCCGCATTACCGTCAAACCGCGAATCGGTGTCGGGCGTCGATTGATGTTAGCGCTAACACTGCCTGGCCGGGCCTGCCGTGTCGCCGCCGTCCGCTCATGATTCCTGATCGAGAGGAGAAGGCCTCATGGTTTTGGGAAGCCTGAGAAGGGCGCTCGCAGCCGGGGCCAGCGCGGTGATCGCCGCCGGCCTGCCGGCCGGCCTTTCCGCACCGTCCGAGGCCGCCACGCAGGGGCCGTGCGACATCTACGCCGCGGGCGGCACGCCGTGCGTGGCGGCGCACAGCACGACCCG